>JASFZG010000023.1:0-8898 GCA_046055745.1 Flavobacteriaceae bacterium
TTTTCAAACTCTTGAATATTAGATCTTAATACTGCATTCATATCTAATTTTGTTTGCTCATAATTTAGTTGGGCAATTTCCGTATTAACTTTGGCTGCTTTAGATTTTGCCTCTTGAGTCCAAAAGAAAATAGGCACTTTTACACCCACTTGAAAGCCTGAAAAGTTTTTTACACCATCAATTTGTTGATTGAAATAACCTGCTGAAATATCTGGTAAAAATTGAGCTTTTTCTAGCTTATATTCTCTTTCTGAAATTGCTACCTTTTTTTCTTGAATGACTAAAAATGGGCTTTCACTAGATAAACTATCTACCATAATAAATGAAACTTTTGCTAGTTCCACTTCCAAAATAGTAACCACCTCTTCCACATTTAACAATAACTGAAGTTGTTTTTGAAAGTTTTCTACATCTAATCGAGATTCCGATTTTAATAAACGAACTTCTTCTCGTTTTCCTTGAGCTGCCATTTTTTCAATTAAATTGGTTTCTCCTGTTTCAAAACGTTTTTCAGCGATAATGGCAAAATTTTTAAATTCGTTTTCCAATTCGCCAATCAATTTTAATTTACTTTTTGCATATTGAAGTTGACTATAAATAGCTCGTACTCTCCGCTCTAAATTATTTTTTTGAAGTTGCATCGTACTTTCGCTTAAGGCCACTTTTTCTTTTTGTAATTTAGATTGGGTAGCATACACCGTAGGAAATTTAAAGTCTTGTGTAATTTCCCATTGATAATCTGTTTCCGAACTATTTAATTGTCCGTGGCTGTATGAAATCGATGTCTTTTCAAAATCAATAGCAGCACTATTCAAGTTTTCTTGCTTTTCAATTTCAAAATTGGCAGCTTTCAAACTCGGATTATTTTCAAAAGCAATGGTTAAAGCATCTTCTACCGTTAAATTCTTCGTATTAATTTCGGGTTGTTCATTTTGAGAAAATGAATTCTGACTTCCAGCGAAAGTTAAAAATCCAATAAGTAAAAGGCTTGCAAGTTTTTTATTCATTTTTCTAAGGTGTCTTTTTTCAGATTTAGTTTCAAATACATAATATAAAACCGGAACTACTAATAAAGTTAATAGTGTGGATGAAATTAATCCTCCAATTACTACGGTTGCTAAAGGTCGTTGTACTTCTGCACCTGCCGAAGCTGAAATTGCCATAGGTACAAATCCCATAATTGCAGCAACTGCAGTCAATAAAATTGGACGTAAACGTTCTTTGGTTCCCAATAAAATTCTATCAATTAAATCGGAATGCCCTTCTTCTTTTAAACTATTGAATCTACTTACTAAAACCAATCCGTTTAATACGGCAACTCCAAAAAGCACCACAAACCCAACTCCTGCCGAAATACTGAAAGGCATTCCGCGTAACGATAAACTAAAAATTCCGCCAATGGCAGCTAATGGAACCGCCATATAAATCATAGAGGCTTGTGAAATGGAGTTTAATGCAAAATAAAGTAAGATAAAAATGAGAAATAATGCAATCGGCACTACAATTGAAAGGCGTTCTTTAGCGCGTTTCAAATTCTCGAAAGAACCTCCATATTCTATAAAATAACCTTCAGGTAATTCTAATTCTGCATCTAATCGTTCTTGAACTTCTTCTACCATAGATTCTACATCACGACCTCTGACATTAACCCCAACGGAAACTCTTCGGTAGGTATTATCTCTTGAAATCTGCATTGGACCAGGTTTATAACTAATTTCAGCTAATTCTTTTAATGGAATTTGAGCCTTTTCATTAGGAAGATCTACGAATAAATTTTTTAAATCGTCGATGCTTTGTCTGTATGTTTCTGAAAACCGAACTACTAAATCGAATCGTTTTTCACCTTCAAAAATAATTCCTGCATCTGCTCCCGAAAAGGCAGCGCTTACATAACTATTCAATTTATCGATCGTAAGTCCATACTTGGCTAATTTTTCACGTTGATATATTACGGTGATCTGTGGAAGTCCGTCGGTAGCTTCCGCACGAACATCGGCAGCACCATCAATAGTTTGAATAATTGCAGCCATTTCTTCGGCTTTCACTGCTAAAACATCAAGATCGTTTCCGTAAAGTTTTATAGCAACATCTTCACGAACACCCGTTAATAATTCATTAAAACGAAGTTCAACAGGTTGCGTAAAAATAAAATTTGCTCCCACAATTACCTTCAGTTTCTCTTGCATTTTTTCGATTAACTCTGCTTTTGTTGTAGCAGAGGTCCATTTATCCATATCTTTTTCAAGAATGATAAAGCAATCTGCAATATCCATTGGCATAGGATCTGTAGGGATTTCAGCAACACCAATACGAGCAACCATTGTTTTTACTTCCGGAAAATTTTCGTTGATAATATTTTCAACTTGTTTAGAAGCTTTTATAGATTCGGAAAGTGACGAACCAGGTTTCATAATAATTTGCATTGCCATATCCCCTTCATCTAACTTAGGAATAAATTCTCCTCCCATTCTTGAAAACACAAATCCCGCAACTACAAATAAAAGAGTGGCAATTAAAATTACTAAGGTTGGCACTTTTAAAGCACCATTAATTAACGGTTTATAAACTTTAAAAATCGCTCCCATTGTTTTGTCACTTATTTTTGTTAACCAATCTTCAACATTTGTAAACCAATTTCTTTTTTTCTTAGAAGTAGGTTTCATAAATAAAGTTGCCATTACTGGCACGTAGGTTAAACAAAGCAATAATGCCCCTAAAACTGCATAGCCAAAAGTAAATGCCATTGGCCTAAACATTTTTCCTTCCACACCTGTTAAGAATAAAATAGGAGTAAAAACGATTAGAATAATTAGCTGTCCAAAGAATGCCGAATTCATCATCATACTACTTGATTTGTAGGTGAGCTCGTCCATTTCTTCGGAAGTGAAATCTGCTTTATTTTTCTTGACCCTTTCTTGAATATGATGTACGGTTCCTTCCACAATAATCACGGCACCATCAACTATAATTCCGAAGTCAATAGCTCCTAATGACATTAAGTTTGCCCATACTCCTGTTGCTTTCATTAAGATAAAAGCGAAGAGTAGTGATAATGGAATAATCGAAGCAGTAAGTAATCCACCACGGATACTTCCCAATAAGAAAACCAATACAAAAATTACAATTAAAGCACCTTCCATAAGGTTTTTTGTGACGGTACTAGTGGTTCTTGCAATTAAATCACTCCGGTCTAAAAAGGGTCGAATTTCTAACCCTTCAGGAAGTGATTTTTGAATACTTGCAATACGCTTTTGCACATTTTTAATTACTTCATTTGGGTTCTCCCCTTTCAGCATTAAAACTTGACCTCCAACAGATTCTTCACCGTCTTCAGTAAAAGCTCCAAATCGTACTGCTGAACCATATTGTACAGCATCGGCAACATCTTTTATTAGGATAGGTGTATTATTATTGTTTTCGACAACAATGTTTTCAATGTCTTCGATGGTTCTTGCTAAACCTTCTCCACGGATAAAATTTGCTTGATGATTTTTTTCAATATAAGCACCACCGGTATTTGAATTGTTTTTTTCTAACGCTTCAAAAACCTCACTAATACTTATTCCCATGCTATTTAATCGGTTTGGGTTTAGGGCGATTTCGTATTGTTTTACGTTTCCTCCAAAGGAATTAATTTCAACCACACCCGGTACCAAAGCCATTTGTCGTTTTACAATCCAATCTTGAATGGTGCGTAATTCTGAAGGAGAATATTTATGTTCATAACCTTCTTTTGGAACTAGTGAATATTGATAAATCTCCCCTAAACCAGTAGCAATAGGTGCCATAAAAGGTTTTCCGAAGCCAGCAGGAATATCCTCTTGGATTTCAGTAAGCTTTTCCTGAACTAATTGTCTTGGGAGGTAGGTTCCCATTTCATCCTTAAAAACGATGGTTACTACGGAAAGACCGAAACGAGAAACCGAACGAAGCTCAATCACACTTGGTAAATTTGCTATGGCAAGCTCAACCGGATAGGTTACAAATTGCTCAATATCTTCGGTGCCTAGATTAGGCGCAACGGTAATAACTTGTACTTGATTATTGGTAATATCAGGGACTGATCCCAGTTTAATAGTCATCATAGAATAGGTTCCTGCACCAATTAGAACAAGCACCATCAAGCCTATGATGAATTTATTATGTATAGAAAAGTTGATGATTTTATTAATCATGAATTTTGAGTTTAAAAAATTTCAGAATAAGTAAAGTGTACTCGCAAATAAAATTGGGAGTATTAAGTTATGAGATTCCTGCCTTGCTCTTCCACTAAAGCTTCAGCGGTACATGGGCACAGGAATTAATTAAACCCTCGGGGGTTGGAGAATGGAATTAGGAATATCTTTCCCTAAATTATCGAAATGAAAAAATATTTCTGAAGAGATTTCAGTAGTTAGTGTTGCAAACTCAATCATATCAAAATCTGTTGCATGTACTTGACAACATTGACAATGACAGAAAGGAGAACATAAATCTGTAGCATGATGATCGTGCTCAAAGTCTTGTAATTGTACTAATTCAGTGTTTGATAAATAATCAGATACTAAACTATCTTCACAAGGTGTAAAGTTGAGTGCTAGAATATAAATTGATAATATAAATGCTAAAATTTTCACAGAGGCAAATATACAATTAATTGATTGCATTGGTTGTGCAATTGGAAGAGTTACTTGTTAATAAGCTATTTAATATTTGTTAAGAATATGTGGAAAACATATTTTTAATTTCCTATTTCAAAAAGATATTTTTAATAGATTTGAAAAACAACCTCACAAAAGAGTTTTTATTAGAGATATTGTTTAAATTTTATGAAGAATTTTTTAACAACCTTTATCGTATTTATGGTTTGGTCCTTTTTTGGGCTTTGGATTTACTCTTGGTTATTACCAGAAAATACAATTGCAAAATCTGAAATAAAAAACATAATTACAATCCCTGAAGTTGTTAAAAAGGAAAAAAGCAATCTAACAAAAATTAATTCATCAAAAAAAAATGAAACCGAAGATAAAAAGCAAATAGTTTTAGATAGTTCAATTATTGAAGCTGAAGTTGAAATCATTCTATTGAAAGCGACAAATGCCAATGGTGATATAATATTTCTATTTAATGATGGAATTGGGATTTCAAAAGATAAAACGGAAGTTTTCATCCCAAAAAAATCTATAGATTATAAGTATAAAATAAACTCTTACTTATTAGAGCACCCAAATCAAGAAGTGCATATCAACTCAATTTACAGTCCAACTGAAAGTGTCTCGAAGCCAAATTTAGGGATTAAGAGAGCTATTGAAATTGAAAAACAATTAACTGAAGTCGGAATTGAAAAAGAAAAAATAGTAATAAAACCTATCATTAAGGATATTAACTTTAATAACGAAGGGAATTATAATTCTGCTATTTATTTTTCATTTAAAGACCTTGACCTTAATCGCATAGAAGAAATTAGAAATAGTATTCCAGATACAAGAATAGTGTATCCAAAATTTACAGAGTCTGGAATTTCAGTAAATAATGATTTAAAAATATTATTGAGCGAGTTAATTGTTTATTTTAGCAAGAACCCTGATCAAGTAGTAACAATCGTTGGGCATACCGATAATATTGGAAATGGCAAAGATAATTACAATGTTGGGTTAAAATATGCACAACAAGTAAGATGGTATTTAGTTTCTAAAGGGGATTTGAAAAAATCTCAAATTAAAGCAATATCTAAAGGAGAGTCTGAACCAATTGAAAGTAATTATTCAAAAAAAGGAAGAACTGCAAACAGAAGAATAGAAGTTATTTATTAAATATGATCCTACCAATTTCTATTATTGATTTATTACAACCACAATATGTGGGCATATTTCTATTGATGTTAAGTACCTTTTTAATCGGTTATTTTTCTTCATTAATAATGGAAAGAAATAGAAATAAAACTATCATTAAAAAACTTAAAAAGAAAGTCAATAATCTAAAAACTCAACAAAACTCAACTATTAAGAATAAGGGCATCAACGATATTGAAACTATTTTTACTGAAATAAAACCAAAAATACTTAAGGTAGTTCACGAAGCACAAGAAAAAATTGAAGAAGTAAAAAACACAAAACAAGAAATTGCTGAAAGAACAAAAACTAGCTTTGTAACTTATACAAAATCTAAACCAGAACTTAATTTTGAAAACTTTGGGGAAGCATCAAGTAGCCAAAGTGATGATTTGACTAAATTAGATGGTATTGGCCCTTATATTGAACAAAGGCTAAACGAAATTGGTATTTATAATTACGACCAAATTAGCAGATTAACTCCAGAAGATATTCGTAAAATCACCGAATTAATCGATTTCTTTCCTGGAAGAATAGAACGTGATAATTGGGTTGGCCAAGCTTATTCCTTACTAGTACACTAACACCTAAATACTTATGAAATTAGCAACACTCGACTGGGTACTAATTATTTCTTTTTTTACCTTAGTTCTTGCCATTGGAATTATAGTTTCAAAAAAATCTGGTAAAAATACTTCTGAATATTTCTTGTCAAATCGTAGTATGCCGTGGTGGTTATTAGGTTTTTCTATGGTTGCAACTACTTTTTCAACCGACACTCCAAATTTAGTAACCGATATTGTTCGTAATAATGGAGTCTCCGGAAACTGGGTTTGGTGGGCTTTTTTATTAACAGGATTATTGACTGTTTTTGTCTATGCGAAACTCTGGAGAAAATCGAATGTAAATACCGATATGGAATTCTACGACCTTCGTTATGGTGGAAAACCTGCACATTTTCTTAGAGGATTTAGATCGGTTTATTTAGGTGTAATATTTAATATTATGGCAATGGCAGCAGTTACTCTAGCAGCTATTAAAATTGGACAAGTAATGTTAGGGCTCTCTCCTGTCGAAACTGTTTTAATCGCAGGAACCATCACCGTAATATTTAGTGCTTTAGGAGGGTTTAGAGGAGTTGTTTATACCGATTTTGTATTGTTTTTTGTTGCCATTATTGGATCCATTGGTGCTGCTTATTATTTAGTAAATCTTCCAGAAGTTGGCGGATTAGAAAAACTATTTCAAAATGAAAATGTAGTAGGAAAACTAAATATTTTTCCAGATTTTTCAGATACAGAAGCCTTGATTGGAATCTTTATAATTCCGTTGGCTGTACAATGGTGGAGTGCTTGGTATCCTGGTGCAGAGCCTGGTGGTGGTGGCTATATCGCTCAACGTATGTTGGCTGCAAAAAATGAAAATCATGCGATTGGCGCTACTTTCTTTTTTAATATTATGCATTATGCTTTACGACCTTGGCCTTGGATTTTGGTAGCTTTAGCTTCATTGGTTTTATATCCAGATTTGGCTAGTATTCATGAAGCTTTTCCGAATGTGGAAGAGAGTAAATTAGGACATGATTTGGCTTATTCTGCAATGTTAACTAAAATTCAACCTGGTACAGGTTTATTAGGTTTAATATTAGCGTCTTTAGGAGCTGCTTATATGTCTACCATTTCAACACATTTAAATTGGGGGTCGTCTTATATTGTTAATGACTTTTACAAACAACAAATTAATAGAAAAGCTTCAGAAAGAGAATTGGTAAATGTTGGAAGACTTTCAACTGTAGTATTGATGTTTTTTAGTGCTTTACTTGCGTTGACACTTACCAATGCACTTCAGTTATTCGATATTATTTTAATGTTTGGTGCGGGTACCGGTTTGATATTTATCCTTAGGTGGTTTTGGTGGCGAATTAATGCTTGGAGTGAAATCTCTGCAATGTTTGCTTCTGGTGTGATTTCAATTTTATTAAATTTCACTTCATTAAGCACCATTTTATTCGACCATAAAAACGATGCTGATGTTTTAATTGAAGGGGTTTTTCCTGCTTGGGCAAAGTTTCCGTTGGTGGTTTTAATCACAAC
This sequence comes from Flavobacteriaceae bacterium, assembly GCA_046055745.1. GTDB lineage: Bacteria > Bacteroidota > Bacteroidia > Flavobacteriales > Flavobacteriaceae > Marifrigoribacter. The sequence goes on from JASFZG010000023.1 coordinate 7,904, forward strand.
AATCGTTTGGGTGGTAGTTACATTTTTAACAAAACCAGAAAAGGATGAAACTCTAAGAGATTTCTATAAACAAACGGCTCCTGGTGGTCCAGGTTGGAAAAAAGTAATCGAAACTTTTACAGATAAAGACTATGTTGAAAAAGAAACAACTAAAACGTGGTCTGTTCCTTCTGGGATTTTAGCGATGGTTTTAGGTTGTATTTTGGTATATAGTATCATGTTTGCAACTGGAAACATTCTCTATGGAAACTATACTATTGCTGGTGGGTTAGGAATATTGATTTTTATTTCAGCCTTCTTATTAATTCGTCTTTGGAGAACTAATAAGATATCTCCTTTAAATTAATTTCTAAAAATTAAAATGCACAACTTGTAGGTAATGGCTCTTGTGTTTCTAAATTAGCTGCAAAATTATCTTCAAATGTAAATGCAGAAAATCCGGAAGCAACTGTTCCTTTATAAACCTTTGTTCCAAAACTAGATGTGTTCATATGAGCACGAATAATTACGGTTTGATTATTAGAAATTTCAACAACTCCTCCAGAACGAACAAATGGTTGTTCATTTACGTGACTGTGCCCTAAAATTCTTCTGTAAATAAGTTCTCCATCTTCAGAGATAACTTCCCACCAATTTGCATATTGCTCGCAGCCAGTTTCTGTACTTAGTATTCCAACACTAAAAGTATAGTTGTTTTCATCCCCACTTACAGAAACCGATACCACTTCTGCTTTTTCTAGTATTTCTATAATTTCTATTTCTTCAGAAATTACGGGATCATCTGAAGAATTGCAAGATGTGATAAACAGTAAAGGAAAAATAAAATAGAAGAAGTTCATAAAGAATATTTAATTGAATTTGAATAGTCGAAAAGCTTTATTATTTATTTCATTTAAAAATAAAAAAAACGAAGTGATTTTTATTACATCAAAAGGAACTGAACTTTCCAGTTGTGAATTGCTTTCAAAATTGTATTTTTACTTAGCATTCGCAGT
>JASFZG010000024.1:0-14799 GCA_046055745.1 Flavobacteriaceae bacterium
GATCTAGATTTTGACCAAGCTCAAACATTATCTATTACTTACACACTTTCAGATAACTAGTAGTTAGACTACAAACAATATAAATATAAAGGCTGCTCTCTATGAGCAGCCTTTTTTTTGGTTAGTTAACATATTTAAAAATTCTTATCAAAATAAAAAAGAAAGTATATTTAAAAGTAAAATCACCGAAACAGATATTATCGCTGACACAAACAAAAATTTTTGAATTTTACTTTTTTTAATCTCTCTTTCTTTTAACATAAAAACTACTTCGTTTTCCATGATGTAAATATTAGGAAAATAAATAATCTATAAAATAAGTAGATACACGTAATTTTTTAGAAAGAGAAATCTTGTTAAAGAAGTTTATCAACATTATCTTTTGCCCAAATAAGCAAGCTGTTAGTCTTATGTTCTATATTTAGCTTATTAATAATATTACTTCGGTGTTTTTCAACAGTTCGGTGAGAAATAAAAAGAAGAGATGCTATCTCCTTATTGGTTTTATCTTTTGTGATTAGTTTTAATATTTTCTTTTCTGATGGAGTTAGATTAGTAAGATAAGCCTCTTTGTATGGATTTACGCCTAATAAATCTTTAATTCTAGAACTGAAATATGGAGTGCCTTCTGTTACAGATTTAATGCAAGTTTCAATTTCTTCAATAGCAAATTCTTTTAAAATATATCCAAATATGTTTAACTCGTTTGCTTTTTGAAACAGCACCTTTTCTTTATGGAAAGTAATTAGTATAATTTTAGTTGAAATTTTGTTTTTTTTGCATTCTTTCGCTACTTCAAGTCCTGTCATATAAGGCATTTGAATGTCTAAAATTGCAATATTCGGTTTCATTTTTACTATTAAATTATAAGCTTCCTTGCCATTGTTTCCACTAGCAATAATGTTATAATTTTTTTCTAATAAAAAATCATTTAAGCCCTTTAATAATAAAGGGTGGTCGTCTGCAGTTATAATAGTTTGACTTTTCATGATACTGGAAATGTAAATTCTATTAATGTTCCATTGCCTTTTTTTGATTGTATTTTCATTTGGCCACTAAGAAATTTGGTTCGCTCTAATAATGTTTTTAAACCCAATGAGTTTGTTTCTTGATATTTATCGTTAAAATCGAAACCAACTCCATTGTCTTTAATTGAAATAATAATTTTATCGGTTAACCTTTTAATTGATACTTTACTTGCTTCCGCATTTGCATGTTTAATTATATTGTTTAAACTTTCTTGAACAATTCTGTAGATGTTTACTTCCTGTTCCTTTTTGAAAACATAATCAATATTATCAATTTCTGATGAAATAAACAATATAGTGTTTTCATCTATTTGTGTTATTGTATGTTCAATTGCTTTAGTAATTCCCAGCTCTTGAAGTTGGAAAGGATATAAATCTCTTGAAATAGACCTAACCTCATCAATGGTTTCATTTACCAATTGTTTATTGTCTGATTGTTTAATTTTGTTTTTAAGAATTAAAAGTTTTTGCCCTATTCCATCATGTAAATCTTTGGCAATTCGAATGCGTTCATTTTCTTGAGATTGCAATAGATCTTGACTAAACTGTTCTTGTAATATTTTTTTACTTCTTAAATCTTTTTGATTGCGAATTAATAATACTAGCCCAAAAAGCAGTACTACGGCAACACCAATAATAATTGAAAGTTTTTTAAACGCATCATTATCTTTTTCTAAAAGCTGAATACTTGAAGTTTTTTCAATTAATTCTTTACCTTTCTTTTCAGTTTCATATAAAGTTTGAAAATAGGCTAGCGCATTTGCCGAACTTTGGTTGTAAATAGAGTCTTTTATTTGGTAGTATTCATTTTTATTTTCTAAACTCTGTTTATAATTACCCAGTTTATTATGAATGTTAGATAATAATAAATGAGATTCCATTTTATCTTCTTCGTGGTTTAAGGCATGGGAAATTTCAATTTTTTTATTTGCAAAAAACAATGCTTTCTCATAGTCCTCTATTTTTTCATTAAAGACGGCATTTGCGCCACAATAATAAGATTCAGCAAATAAATCACCAGCTATTATTTCGTAATTTTGATTTAAGATATTTAAGTATTTTTCAGCTTTGGCAAATTCATAATCCTCACTATAATATTCGGCTAATTTGCAGTTAACAATCACAAAATCTAAAGATTTTGTGATTGTTAGTTTTTTCAATATACTATCGCCTTTTAACAAGTACTTTAATTGTAACTCTTTTTGATTGGTGTCTTTATAATCTAAGGATTGATTATAATAACTTGCAACAAGTCGTTCAGTTAGATTTAATTCGTTTAATTTATTTATTAATATATCTCTTTCAAACTTAGCTTTTTTAAAAAAACCATTCATACTATACATCATTATATTTCCTTGATGGGCGTATAACATATATTCGTAATCTTTTAAGTTTTCAAAATAAGTATAAGCAGATTTAAAATCCTCACCAGCGGGTACAAATTTGCCTAAATTGGAATATGCTTGCCCTCTAAATAAATAAGCGTCTGCTTTGTATATCGAGTCTTTGCTGCTAAAATTATTTAATGCTAGTTCATAGTCTTCAATTGCTTTTAAAATATCGATTCTAAAATAAGCTCTTCCTCTTTTTAAATAAAGTCCTCCTAATAAAAAACTATCTTTTATCTTATATTTATGAGCCAATACTTCATCGATAATTGTTATTGCTTTTCTAGGATCATTGCTGTAATTTGTAAGGACATATTGAAGATTCATCGCTTTTTTAGCCGCTAACTCTATACTGTCAATTTCTTCAGCAAGGTTTATATATTGATAACTAAAAACAATAAACGCATCATTATCTATATTTCTACTTTTTGAAATAACAGAATCTAATGCCTTTAATTTTATTAATTTGTTATGGGTAGTGTCTACAATTGACCTATAATACAGAAGATCTTGTGATATTCCAATATCAGGATATAAAAATATAAAAGTTAATAAAAAAAATAACTTTTTCAATATAGTTAGGTTTTGTAGGGAGAAGATAAATATACTAAAAAAAGAATAAAACGAAAGATTTTAAGGATAAATCATTTAACATAAAAACAATTTCTGCCATAATCTATTACGGCTCGTGTTTGTTTTAAAAAATCTGCTCCAATTATACCATGAATAGCATTCTCATCTACTTGTAATAACGCTTCATTTACGTGAGATAAATCAAAAAGTATAAAATCAATATTTGTTGTTTTCCAATCTCCAATTAAAATCGTATTATTTTTTGCAATTTCGGTTTTCATATTAGTAGTCCCTGCACCAGAGGCTTTAATCTTACTGGTTTCATTTTTTAATAAAAACAAATCGATATTTAAAAACCCAATACAACTTGTGGAAGCTCCAGTATCTAATATAAAATCTCCTTTCACTGAATTAATTTTTGCTGTAAATTTATAATGCCCAGAGTTTAGTTTTTTAAGCGAAATTCTATAAAATCCTTTTTCAGTAAGAAGACTTCGTAATTGTGTCATTAACTTTTTTAGCAAATATAAGGAACATAATAAATAAGATTTCACACAAACATGTAGCTTTGCAAAATGCTAACAGACACACATACCCATTTATATAGCGATGCTTTTGACGAAGACAGAAGTCTAATGATGCAAAGATCTTTCGATGCAGGAATTAAAAGATTGTTTATTCCTGCAATAGATTCTGAAAGTACTCAAGCGATGTATGAGCTAGAAAAAGAATACCCAAACAATGTGTTTTTAATGATGGGTTTGCATCCAACATCGGTAAAAAACAATTACAAAGAAGAGTTGTTACACATTAAGGAACAATTTTCTAAAAGATCTTTTTATGCAGTGGGTGAAATAGGGATTGATTTGTATTGGGATAAAAGCACTTTAGAAATTCAGAAGGAAGCTTTTAAAACTCAAATTCAATTGGCTAAAAAGCACAAGCTACCTATTGTAATTCATTGTCGTGATGCTTTTGGCGAGGTTTTTGAAGTATTAGAAACTGAAAAAGGAAAGGATTTATTCGGAATATTTCATTGTTTTACAGGAAACGAAGAACAAGCAAGACAAGCAATTTCGTATAACATGAAGCTTGGAATTGGCGGAGTTGTTACTTTTAAGAATGGAAAAATAGATCAATTTTTAAATAATTTTGACCTGAAACATATTGTTTTAGAAACCGATTCACCATATCTTTCACCAACTCCTTTCCGAGGAAAAAGAAATGAAAGTAGTTATTTGCAGCTTGTTTGTAAAAAGGTTGCAGAGATTTATGATATTTCCGAAGAAGAAGTAGCAAGAATTACAACAGAAAACTCAAAAGATGTTTTCGGAATATAATATTTAAAAATATGTGTAAGAAACCAAACATACTCCTTATATATACAGGCGGAACTATTGGAATGATTAAAGATTCTGAAACAGGGTCTTTACACAACTTCAATTTTGATGAACTATTAGAGTATATTCCAGAATTAAATCTTTTGGAATGTAATATTTCTACCCATAGTTTTAAAAAACCAATTGATAGTTCAAATATGAACCCTTCACATTGGGTAAAAATTGCAACTGTTATAGAAGAAACCTACGATAAATATGATGGTTTTGTAATTCTCCACGGAAGCGATACAATGTCTTACACAGCTTCGGCAATGAGTTTTATGTTAGAAAACTTATCAAAACCGGTAATATTTACAGGTTCGCAATTGCCAATTGGAGATTTACGTACTGATGCAAAAGAGAATTTAATTACTTCCATTCAAATTGCATCACTTTGTAATGAAGGAAAACCAGTAGTAACAGAAGTTGGATTGTATTTTGAATATAAATTATATCGAGCCAACCGTACAACAAAGATTAATGCAGAACATTTTGAAGCATTCGATTCTTTAAATTACCCTCCTTTAATAATAAGTGGCGTTAATTTAACGGTAAACCATCAAACTTTACTAAAACCTGAATCAGGAAAACTAGCTGTTCATAAAAAATTAGAATCAAATATTCTATTAGTAAAAATGTTTCCAGGAATTAATGAAAAAACTATAAATCATTTATTTTCTTATCCTGAAATAAAAGGATTGTTGCTTGAAACTTACGGAAGTGGAAATTTAACCAACGAAAAATGGTTTTTAAATGCGATAAAAAAGTTAGTAAAAAAAGGAATACCTATTATTAATGTAACTCAATGTAGTGGAGGAAGCGTAAATATGGGGGTATATAGCACCAATAATCAATACAAAGAAATAGGAATTATTAGTGGTAAAGACATCACTACGGAAGCTGCTTTATCAAAACTAATGTTTTTATTAGGGCAAAATATTTCAGTTAAAAGCTTAAAAACCAAATTCGAAACATCATTACGAGGTGAAATGAAATAAATTAACTTGCTAAATATTTCATCATACTAATTTTTTTTTGTTATTTGGCAACCCATTTGGCTGGGATGTTAATTTGTAACATTAACTTAGAGAGGTGGCCGAGTGGTCGAAGGCGCACGCCTGGAAAGTGTGTATACGCCACAAGCGTATCGAGGGTTCGAATCCCTTCCTCTCTGCAACAAAAAGCAGTTTATTTTTGCTTTTTTACATTACCTAAAATTAGAGAAGGTTCCAAGTAACTTCTTTTATTTTAGTATTAATATTTATCCTTGGAGATTAACTATTTTTTTATATCTTTAAAATCTTTAAATAAAAACAAATCTTAAGTCAATAGCAATGAAAAAATTATTTTCTATTATCGCAATAACCGCTTTGGTTTTTGCAGGAACAGTAAGTTCAAAAGCAGCAAACCTGCAAACTATGCCAAGCAATGTACAAACAGTTATGGCAGCAGCAACGGTATCAATTATTCAAAGTGAAGATGGAACAGACACTGAAGAAGTCGGGTTTCATCAAGAATTAAAAAATCGTTTTGTAGAAGGAGGTCCTGGGTTTATGGGAGTTGTACTTTTATGTTTAATTTTAGGTTTAGCATTTGCTATTGAAAGAATTATTTATCTTAACCTTTCAACTACAAACACAAAAAAATTAGCTGATAATGTTGAAGAAGCTCTTAAAAGCGGAGGAATTGAAGCTGCAAAAGAAGTTTGTAGAAACACAAAAGGACCTGTAGCATCTATATACTACCAAGGTTTAGATCGTGCAAACGAAGGAGTTGAATCTGCTGAAAAAGCTGTAGTTGCATATGGTGGAGTACAAATGGGACAATTAGAGAAAAACGTATCTTGGATTTCTTTATTTATCGCTATCGCACCGATGCTTGGTTTTATGGGAACAGTAATTGGTATGATTTCTGCATTTGATAAAATCCAATCTGCAGGAGACATGAACCCTTCATTAGTAGCTGGGGGTATTAAAATTGCACTTTTAACTACAGTATTTGGACTTATTGTTGCAATTATATTACAAATATTTTATAACTATATTATTGCAAAAATTGATAGTATAGTAAACAGTATGGAAGATGCTTCTATCACATTAATTGATATGCTGGTAGATTATAAAAACAAATAATAACTTAATATACCAACATATAATGGGTTTACATAAAATAATTAAAATTATAGGACTAGTCATTAGCCTTATTGGAATTGCTTTTTTAGGTATGATGATCATGAAAGGCGATGATGTAATTAAGGAAACAGGTTCTGGTATAGATGGGTTTATTTATACCTCTTACTTCATATTTGCATTAGTCTTGATAGCAGTTATAATATTCGGATTAAAAGAACTTATGTCCGGAAATATTAAAAACACGCTTATTGTATTAGGAGTTTCTGTTGCTGTTGTAGCAGTTTCCTATGTATTAGCAGATGGAACACCAATGGAATTAAATGACGGAGGAATGTTATCTGAGTCTGGTTCTAAATGGGTGGGAGCAGGTTTATATGCCTTCTATATATTAGGAGCTGCAGCAATTGCTTCAATGATATTGAGTGGATTTAAAAAAGCAAAATAATGGCAAGAAGATCGGCACCAGAAGTTAACGCAGGATCTATGGCAGACATAGCATTCCTATTACTTATCTTTTTCTTAGTAACAACTACTATGGAAAAAGATAAAGGAATTGCTCGACAGTTGCCTCCTATTAATAAAAGCGAAATTATTCCGCCAAAAATTAAGAAAAAGAATTTGTTTATTGTCTTAGTTAACAAGAACAATCAGTTATTGGTGAATGATGCTCCAATGGAGTTAAAAGATTTACGTCAATCTGCTATCGATTTTTTAGATAACGGTGGAGCAACTTCAAATTCCCCAGAATACTGTAATTATTGTAAAGGAAATAAAAGTCCATCTTCTTCAGATAATCCAGATAAAGCTGTAATATCGGTTCAAAACGACAGATTAACTTCTTATAATATGTATATAGCTGTTCAAAACGAATTAGTTGCTGCATATAATTTTTTAAGAAACAGAGAGTCTCAACGTTTATATAATTGGAGTTTTACTGAAGTAAGAAATGACCTAGACTTAGGTAGATATAAAGGAAAAGCTAAAGATGATATTAATTATAAATTAAAAGAAATTCAAAAATTATTTCCTTTAAAATTATCTGAAGCTCAAGCTAAAAAAACAGCTAATAAATAAATTAGAGAATATGTCAAAGTTCACAAAGAAAAAAAGTAATGAGTTACCTCCCGTATCTACAGCATCTCTTCCAGATATTGTATTTATGTTACTGTTCTTTTTTATGGTTGCTACAGTAATGAGAGAAACTAACTTATTAGTTGAACAAAATTTACCAAAAGCAGATCAAGTTGAAAAACTTAAAAAAGATAGGTCTGTATTTATTTTTGCTGGAAAACCTAGTGATCAATATAAAGATAAATATGGTACAGAAGGTAGAATTCAAATTGGAGATAAATACACAGAAATTTCTAATATTAGTTTAGCCTTAACTGAAGCAAGAGGAAAATTAAATCCAGAATTGCAAGGTAGTGTTGTTGTGGCCTTAAAAGTTGATGACGACACAAATACTGGCTTAGTTACCGACATTAAAGAAAAACTTAGAGAATTAAATATGGTTAAAATCATATATATAACAACTCCAGGTAATCAATTAGATAATTAATCGTTGTTTTTAACAGCTACTATTAAAAACGCCTTGTGTATTCAAGGCGTTTTTTTATGTTTTAACTATAATATATTATCATAATAACAAGCCTATTTAGTAACTTTGAAAATAACATAGGATCTTAATCAATTATGAAAGACAGATTTTTAGGTATAAAATTTTTTAATAAAGTTTACAAATCTTTTATTGTATTATATTTTATAATATTTTCAATTCCTATAGTTGCACAAGATTCTATTCCAAAATATTCTGGAGATTTAAAATATAGAGAAGATCAATTTTATATTGGAATAACATATAATCTATTAATTTCAAACACAAACAATATTAGCTCCCAAGGTTTATCTGGAGGATTAAACTTTGGTTTCATTCGAGATATGCCAATTAATAAAAAAAGAAACATCTCATTTGGTGCCGGTGCTGGTTTTTCTTTTGACCAATATGGTAGTAATTTACAAATATTAAAAAACGAAGAGTCTCAATCTGTATTTAACATAATTAGCAACGATGTAAGGTATAAATATAATCGCCTTCAAACTGCAACAATCGAAGCTCCAATAGAATTTAGATGGAGAACTTCTTCACCAACTTCATATAAATTTTGGCGAGTACATTTAGGGTTTAGAATTGGCTATACATTTTGGTATAGATCAAGGTTTAATGATTATTCCAATTCAATTACTAACTCTGATATTGATGAATTTGAAAAAATCAGATTTGGTACTACCTTAAGTTTAGGGTACAATAAATTTAATTTATTTGCATATTACGGTTTAAATCAATTTTTTAATGAGGCGCAAACTAGTGATCATGAGACAGTAGATTATAAAAATTTTAATATAGGTCTTATATTCTATATATTATAGCCAATAATTCAGTAAAATCAATTGAGGAAGAAATCCAATAAAAAAACCAGTTATTAATTCTGGGAAACTGTGAGAATTGGTCTGAAGTCTTGATGAAGCAACCCATCCATTAATAATAAACAGCAAACTTATTTCTACTAAAATATTTTTGCTAAAATGAACACTTAAGGCTATTAAAAACATGGTGACACCTGCAATACCCATTTGATGCAAGCTTACCTTAAAGTTCATAATAACTAATATTAATGCTGTTATTGTAGAAAACAAAACTCCAACAAAGAAGTAATACATTTCAGGGGTTTGATAGGAGCTAAAAATCATCTTAATGACTAACAAAACTAATAAGGTTTGAATCATTAAAGGGAATTTACGCTCTTTTATATCATTTAATTGAACACTTTTTACAAGACCTAAATTTTTTAAAAGGTAAAAAGTGATTAGTGGTATTAGTATGGTAATAATTATTAATGCATAAGATTTAGCTCTAATTAATTCGGGTTCAAAATATCGTGGTGTAAAATGGTAATATAATAATGCTCCAAGAAGTGGCATTAAAAGTGGATGAAATAAATAAGAGGCACTACGTAAAAAATAATTCATTATATTTTTTTTCTAAGTCTAGCTACGGGAACTACTAATTGTTCTCTATATTTAGCAATAGTACGACGTGCAATTGGGTACCCTTTTTCTTTTAATAATGCAGCAAGTTTATCATCGGTTAGTGGCTTTTTTTTATCTTCTTCTAGAATAATATTTTTTAAAATATTTTTTATTTCTCTTGTAGAAACATCCTCGCCTTGATCGTTCTTCATCGATTCACTAAAGAACTCCTTTATTAATTTAGTTCCGTAGGGAGTATCAACATATTTACTGTTTGCAACTCTGGAAACAGTGGAAACATCCATATTTATTTCATCAGCAATATTTTTTAAAATCATTGGTTTTAGCTTTTGCTCGTCACCTGTTAAAAAATATTCTTTTTGATGATGCATAATAGCATTCATCGTTATAAATAAAGTCTGCTGTCTTTGTTTAATTGCGTCAATAAACCATTTTGCAGCGTCTAATTTTTGCTTAATAAATAAAATAGCATCTTTCTGCGATTTTGTTTTTTGCTTTGCAACTTTATAACCTTTTAGCATTTCACTATAATCTCTAGAAACGTGTAAATCTGGAGCATTCCTTCCGTTAAGAGTAAGTTCTAATTCACCATCAATGATTTTAATAGCAAAATCTGGAACTACGTGTTCGACAATTTTAGTATTACTAGCATAAGATCCTCCAGGTTTTGGATTAAGATTTTCAATTTCTTTTATTGCATCTCGAAGTTGTTCTTCAGTAATATCAAATTTTGAAAGTAATTTTTTATAATGTTTCTTAGAAAATTGCTCAAAAGCTTCCTCAATAAGCTGAATTGCTAATGAAACAGATTTAATTGGTGTTTTTCTTTTTAATTGAATTGCTAGACATTCCTGAAGATTACAAGCCCCAACTCCTGCAGGATCTAAATCTTGAACCAATTTTAAAATCTTGGTTACTTTTTCTTCCGAAGTGAATATATTTTGAGTAAAAGCTAAATCGTCAACTATATCTAACAAATCTCTTCTTATATATCCTCCTTCATCTACGCTTCCTACTAAAAAACGAGCTATTTCTTTCTCCTCTTCATTCAGCCTATAAGTATTAAGCTGTTGTAATAAATATTGATTAAAAGAAGTCCCCGAAGCATAGGGTATTTGTTTGTCTTCATCATCTGGACTGTAATTATTGGCAGATAATTTATAACTTGGAGTTTCGTCATCACTTAAATATTCATCGATATTGATGTCGGTTTCAATGGTTTCATTTCCCTCGTCATAATCGTTATCTAACGAATCATTACTGAAATCATCATCATACTCATCCTTTTCTTCTTTACCTCCTTCTAAAGCTGGATTTTCCTCAATCTCCTGTGATATTCGTTGTTCGAAAGCTTGCGTAGGTAACTGAATTAACTTCATCAACTGAATCTGTTGAGGAGATAGTTTTTGTGAAAGCTTAAAATTAAGTTGTTGTTTTAACATAGAAAATTCAATTATATAAAAATAAAAAAAACAATCTACATACGTATGAAGTAGATTGTTTTTAATCTATTAATTTTTATAACGTGAAAATTCCTAAAAACTTGCACTGCCTGGAAAACGAGGATAAGGAATTACATCTCTAATATTCCCCATACCTGTAACAAACTGTACCAAACGCTCAAAACCAAGTCCAAAACCACTATGAGCAGCAGTCCCGAATTTACGTAAATCTAAGTACCAAGATAGTTCCTCTTCATCAATATCGAGTTCTGCCATTTTTTGTTTTAGAACATCATAACGTTCTTCACGCTCAGAACCTCCAACAATTTCACCTATTCCTGGAAAAAGTACATCCATTGCCCTTACGGTTTTTCCGTCATCGTTTAAACGCATGTAAAAGGCTTTGATATTTGCTGGATAATCAAATAAGATTACTGGACATTTAAAGTGTTTTTCAACTAAAAACCGTTCGTGTTCACTCTGCAAATCAGCTCCCCACTCGTTAATGATATATTTAAATTTCTTCTTTTTATTAGGTTTACAATTTCTAAGAATATCGATCGCTTCCGTATAACTTACTCTTTTAAAATTATTTTCACCAATAAAGGCTAATTTATCTCTAAGCGGCATCTCACTTCGTTCTGCCTGTGGCTTACTTTTTTCTTCCTGAAGTAATCTGTTTTCAAGAAACTCTAAATCATCTTTACAATTATCTAAAGCGTATTTTACAACATACTTAATAAAGTCTTCGGCTAAATCCATATTCTGATCTAGATTATTGAAAGCAACCTCTGGCTCAATCATCCAAAATTCGGCTAAATGACGAGAAGTGTTGGAATTTTCAGCTCTAAAAGTAGGTCCAAAAGTATAAATTTTACCTAATGCCATTGCATAAGTTTCTCCTTCTAACTGTCCACTTACAGTAAGATTGGTTTCCTTTTCGAAAAAATCTTGTTTGTAATCTATATCTCCATTTTCATCTAATGGTGGATTTTTTGGATCTAAAGCTGAAACACGAAACATTTCGCCAGCTCCTTCAGCATCACTACCTGTAATAATAGGTGTGTGCATATAATTAAATCCATTTTCTTGAAAGTATTTATGTACCGCAAAAGACAATTTTGATCGAGTACGCATCACAGCACTAAAGGTGTTGGTGCGAATACGTAAATGTGCCTCTTCTCTTAATTTCTCTAAAGAATGACGTTTTGGCGAAAGTATTGTTAACTTCACTTCTTCAGGATCTGCTTCCCCAAGAATTTCTACTTTTGAAACCTGAATCTCTACTTTTTGTCCTTGTCCTTGGCTTTCAACTAAATTTCCAAAAACGTGAATTGCTGCTCCTACTGTTATTTTTTTCAATAGCGCTTCGTCAAAGTTTTCAAAATCTACCACACATTGTAAATTTTTAATAGTAGATCCGTCATTTAAAGCAATAAATCGATTGCTTCTGAAAGCTCTAACCCATCCTTTGATATTAATTTCTAAAGGTGAAGGATTTGATTCTAATAAATCTATAATTCTTTTTTCTTGCATGATTGTAATTTAGATTGGCAAATATACTTTTTAAGCTGAAAAAGTCAACTGAAGAACTTAATTTTCATTTACTTCTTCATCCTCTTCCTCAATTTCAGTATCTGATAATATTTGTATCGTTGGTTTTTTTAAGGTTTCTTTATTTGCGATGCTTCTTTCCAATGATAATAATAAGGAAGGAAGTAGTAACAAATTAGATAACATTGCAAATAATAAAGTAATGGAAACTAATATTCCGAGGGCAACGGTTCCACCAAAACTTGAAATGGCAAACACTGAAAATCCAAAAAACAATACAATGGAAGTATAAAACATACTTACACCTGTTTCTCGTAATGCAGCATATACAGATTTTCTTATTTTCCAGTGATTTACAATAAGTTCTTGCCTATATTTTGCTAAAAAGTGAATGGTGTCATCTACCGAAATTCCGAAAGCAATACTAAAAACAAGAATAGTTGAAGGTTTAATAGGAATACCAACAAAGCCCATAATACCTGCTGTCAATACTAAGGGTAATAGATTTGGAACCAAGGAAATTAAAATCATTTTAAAACTTCGGAACATCCAAGCCATAAAAATTGCAATTAATAAAATGGCTAATGAAAGTGATAAAACTAGGTTTTTAACCAAATATCTAGTTCCTTTTTGAAATACTAAAGCTTTTCCTGTTAACAAAACATCATACCTTTCTGAAGGGAATATTTTATCAATTTCAGCTTTTATGTCTTCTTCAATACGATCAAATCTTTTAGTATCTGTGTCTTTCATAAAAGTGGTGATCCGAGCATATTGTCCCGTACTATCCACATAATTAGCTAGAAAGTTGGTGTTTTGAGTGCTGCTTTTTGCATATGAAAGAAGAAATGTTCGTTCCTGACTATTAGGCAATTGGTAATATTCAGGATTGTTATTATAATAAGCTTGTTTAGAAAATTTCACCAATTCAACTACCGATAAAGGTTTTGAAAGTTCAGGGATTTCCATCATATAGTTTTGAAGCTTATCCATACGCTTCAAAGTAGCAAGACTCATCACTCCTTTTTTACGTTTGGTGTCAATCATTACTTCCAAAGGCATGATTCCTTCAAACTCTTTTTCAAAAAACCGGATGTCTTCATAAAACTCGGTTTTCTTAGGCATATCTTCAATTATACTCCCTGAAATTCCAATGTTAAACATTCCGATAATACTCACACAAAGTATTATTACAGATATAGCGTAAATACTCACACGATGATTTTTCACCATATGTTCTGTCCAATTAACAAAGGTGTTGATCCATTTTTTACCTAAATGTTTTAAATGTTTATCCTTTGGAGGAGGCATAAAACTGTAAATAATAGGAATGATAACTAGGCTTAATAAAAAGATAGCGATTATGTTAATAGAAGCTACCACACCAAATTCTTTTAACAATTTACTATTGGTTAAAATAAAGGTGGCAAATCCTGAAGCTGTTGTTAAATTAGTCATTAATGTAGCATTCCCTACTTTGGCAATCACTCGTTGTAAGGATTTTGCTTTATTACCATGAAGCCTAATTTCTTGCTGATATTTATTAATTAAAAAGATGCAATTTGGAATTCCAATTACAATAATTAATGGTGGAATTAATGCTGTAAGTACTGTGATTTCGTATTGCAATAAACCTAAAACTCCAAATGCCCACATCACTCCAATAATTACAGTGAACATAGAAATTAACGTAGCTCTTACCGATCTGAAAAAGAAATAGAAAAGCAAAGAGGTTACTAATAATGCCGCTAGAATAAATTTTCCAATTTCGTCTATAATACTTTTAGCGTTTAAAGTTCGAATATATGGCATACCCGATGTATGCACTTTAATGCCGGTATCTTTTTCAAACTGATCTATTAGGGGAACCAATACGTTAATTACAAACGCAGGTCTTTCAGGTGTGTTTATAATGGCTTTATCCATATAAACAGCCATTCTAATTGTTTTTTTATTTGGGCTATAGACCAAGCCTTCGTAAAATGGGAGTTTGTTAAAAAGTTCGTACTTATATTCTTTTAAAGATTCGCTTGTAAATACACTATCTTGAATAAAAGGCACTAATTTAAAGGCTGTAGTGTCTGGTCTTTTTTCAAGTTTTAGTAAATCACCTATTGAAAGGGTAAAATCAATTTCTTTATAACTTCTTATATCTTCAGAAAGTTTATTCCAAGCAACAAATTTTTCAGGAGTAAAAAGGGTGGAGTCTTTAATACCAAGAATAATGAGATTTCCTTCTTCGCCAAACTCATCTA
>JASFZG010000025.1:0-9685 GCA_046055745.1 Flavobacteriaceae bacterium
AGCGAATTAAAAGCATTAAAATCGCAAATGAATCCGCATTTTATATTCAATGCACTTAATTCAATTCAGGAATATATAATGTTTAATAAAAAAGAATTGGCAAGTGATTATTTAGGAAAATTCGCGGATCTAATTAGGACTTATTTGCAACATAGTGATACGGGACTTATTTCGGTTCAGGAAGAGATTGATAGTTTAAAAATGTATTTAGACTTGGAGTGTTTGCGTTTTGAAGATAGCTTAGAATACACCTTTAATATTTCAGAAAAAATTAATAAAGATGGGCTTCATATCCCCACCATGTTAATTCAACCCTACATTGAAAATGCAATAAAACACGGGTTACTTCATAAAAAAGAAGGTAGAAAATTAAACGTTTCATTTTTAGCTACAGATAACAAAAGCATACAATGTATTGTTGAAGACAATGGAGTAGGTAGAGAAAAAGCAAAACAGTTAAAAGCAAAACGAAATATGCTGCATAAATCCTTTGCAACCAAGGCAACACAAAGCAGGTTGGAATTATTAAATTACAGAAAAGACAAAAAAATTGGAGTTGAAATTATAGATTTATTAAACGAAAACCAACAAGCAATAGGGACAAAAGTGATTTTAAACATTCCAACAACTTAAAGAAAATGAAAGCAATAATAATAGATGACGAACGAAAAGCAAGAAATTTGTTGCGCCTTTTAATTGAAGAAAACTGCCCTAAAATTACAGAGATATTTGAAGCAGAAGATTTGCTTTCGGGAGTAAAAATTATTAAAAACGAAGAGCCTAACATTGTTTTTCTAGATATTGAAATGCCTGAACATTCTGGTTTAGAAATTCTAGATTTTATTGAAAAAGATGTTGTTAATTTCGAAATTATTTTCACCACAGCTTATAGTGAATATGCAATTCAAGCGTTTCAATTATCCGCTATAGATTATTTGCTAAAACCCATTAGAGGAAGTCAAGTTAAAGAAGCGGTAGAGAAAGCAGTTCAGTTTATTGGCAAATCACAAATTAATACCAAGCTTGAAGAATTAAAAAAGAGTTTATCTTCTTCCAATTTCAATAAAATAGGACTTCCTGTAAGTGATGGAATTAAATTTGTTTCATTTGAAGAAATTATAATGATGGAAGCCGATGGAATGTACACCAAAATAACAACAACTGAAGCAACTATGCTTATAAGCAAGCCTTTAAAACATTTTGTTGAATTACTTAAAAACATTCCAACTTTCTACAAACCACATCGTTCGTTTTTAATTAATTTAAAATACATTGCTCAATATGTAAAATCTGACGGAGGTTATATTTTAATGGACAACGGAAAATCAGTTTCTTTAAGTAAAGAAAAAAAGGAAGAGTTTTTGACCATTATAAATAATATTGGATAGCCACACTTTACGGGTTTTTAGAAACTGAAACATTGGTTTCAGAAACTCAAACACATTTAATTTTTTAATTGTAAATACATTTGTAGTGTAACTTTAAAACAATACTTATGAAAATTATTTACGCAGTAATATGTGTGTTATTTCTTTCAGCTTTTACTTCCGTAGAGCAAGAAAATTCAGCAACAACCAATGATGAAATTACAGAAACGATAGTTTCCAGTTTTACACTAATAAACGATACCAAAGAAAAAGTAAGCATCCATACAGGAAGCGGATTTGTTACTTTAAATAAAGGATCTAAAACTAATATTAATTGCAAAGTTGGCAAAGAAGTACGTTGGGCAAAAAGCGGAATGAAGAAAGATGTGATATTTAAAATAAAGAGTGATATGTGTGGCGAAACTTTGAAGCTGTCAAAATTAATGTAAATA
Source organism: Flavobacteriaceae bacterium (assembly GCA_046055745.1). Taxonomy (GTDB): domain Bacteria; phylum Bacteroidota; class Bacteroidia; order Flavobacteriales; family Flavobacteriaceae; genus Marifrigoribacter. The sequence goes on from JASFZG010000025.1 coordinate 1,820, forward strand.
ACTAACCAAATTATTTTTTTACATTTTACCAACCCGAACAAATTTTTGTTCGGGTTTTTTAATTCTATTATTCAAAGTAAAGTATTTAAATATTGAATAGTTTTTTTCAGAAGTTAGAAACGGTATTTCAGAAATCAGCTATCTGATAGTCTTTCGTTTACAATGATATTTGCTTCATAATTAACCATTGACAACAACAAATGAAAAGCATTATTAATTATTTAATCCTAAGTATCTGTTTTGGAGTTTTTACTTCAAATGCTCAAGAGAGTCAAAGTACCATTCTTAAAAATTTTGAATCTGGTAATTACACAGTTTATAAATTAAACGGTAAAAAGAAATTTGAAAAAGTTAAAAAAGCTTGGCCAGTTGAAATAACAAAACAAGGAGACAACACTTCTAAAGTTTTAGTAAAAAGAGCTGGAATATTAGATGAACTTTTTGAGGCAGACGTTCCAGGTTATCCAGCATATTTTGCTTTTAAAACCTTTAGGTTGTCATTTATAAACGACTATGGCGTGTATTATGAGTGGAATGGAAAACAACAAGCCACCACAAAATATATTCTAGTAAAACCAGGAGGTAGTTTTAACGGAAACCCAGAAACGACCAATAAAAATATTGCCGCTTATGCTACTGCCACTTTTAAAAAACAAACTGGTGCTCGAGCTAATGTAAAAGAAGCCAAGGCAGAAATAGCAGAAGCAGAACGGAAAATCAATTCAATTGAAGGAAAGGAAGTAGTAAAAATTGAAATTCAATTAGTTTCAAAACCAAGTAAAGTTGCCCATTTTAGTGAAGCAATTAGATATGGAGTAGTGGCAACCTTAAAAGATGGTTCTCAATTAAAAACAGCTAATCTTGGAGGAAAAATTCCTTGGGAAGATTTTAAACTATCAAATGAAGGTTGTAGCAATTCTATAGATGAAGTTCGGGTAGAAGAAAATGCTAGTAAAATACCTAATGATGAGATTGTAATACGAGTTGCATCAAAATATAATGCTTCACTTAAAGCTTCAAAAAGTATTAGTACCACCAATGATGTTTCAATTCAAGTAAACCGGAGTGGATTTTACGGAGCCGATAGAGCACAAGCTACTAATACTGCAACTTTTGGAGCGAGTCAGCGTGGAGGAAATGGGCATGCTTTAACTATAAAAGTAAAAACGGTAAAACATAAACAAACAGGTGTTTCAATAAATAAAATTGAAATATATGATGAAACAAAAGGAGAGTTAATAGCTCAATACAAACTAATTCCTTCTACAGAGCTCATTATAAATAGCAATGGAGGTAAAGGACAATGGGGAAGCGATGGTAGTTCTAATAGCTTTCCAAATGGTGATAATGGCGGAAATGGTGGAAATGGCGGAGACATTACTATTATCAAAGACCCTTCGGTTTCAAAGATAAATATTACGGTAAACAACAATGGCGGAAAAGGCGGAAGAGGTGGTAAACGTTATAATCTTAACGGTACTACAGGAAGTGTTGGATCTACCGGAAGCAACGGAAAAACAAATACACAATCTAAAAGTGTATCACTAAAATTTTAATAACGATAACTATCAATGAATTAAATTTAACAAAAATGAAAAAACAAACAGTAATTACAGCAATTTTAAGCCTATTCTTAATTATAGGAATAAGCAACACTACAAAAGCTCAATTTAGTAAAAAAGCAAAAAGTGCTTTAAATATGGGTAAAAAAGGAAAGAATAAAGCAGGAAAAGCTAAAGGTGGAAAAGGCGGAAGCTTTACGGAATTTAATAGTGAAGCAGATGAAATGGGGATTACAGGAGAGTATTTTGGATTAAAAGATCCAAGTGCTGTAGGATTTAGATTTGTAAAAGAAGATGAAGGGAAAATTGTAAATGAACTTCATTATTTTGAGAAAAAAGGCGGTGAGCCAAATTTAAAGCTAACACTTAAAGAAAGCTATTATACAAAGCATCAAGTTAAAATGTTTTTCCATTGGAAATCTGCGAGCTCTAGCGGGTATTTAGAAATGATGGAAATAGCACCTGGAGTATTTGCTATTATTACAGGAGATAGAACAATCAATAGCTATGAAGATCCAATACCTTTAGACGCCACAAGAACTGTAGTAGAAGTTGGGGCAAAGAATAAAGCTGATTTTGATACTTGGGATATTGAAACGGCTCAAGCAAAAGTAGATATGTTAATTGCTACATTAAATTCTGCTAAGTCTGCAAAAGTAAAAAAGAAGTTAATGCGTTTTGAAGCTTATAAAAACTATAAAGGAAAAATTGCTTTTGCAAAAGGAACTAACTACTTACGAAGTCAGAAAATGGATCAAGCAAACCAAAAAGTAGCAAATTTTATCACAAAAAGAGAGCTTGGCGAAACAGTAGCATTTAAACCTTTCTTTGAGCAACCATTAGTAATGTCACATCCAGGAGCTTGGTTTAATATTACTTATGAAATGGCAGGTGTAACTACAGATAGAGAAGCATTAAGAAAGTCTAGTACTAAATTTTCTAAAAATATTCCTCAAATAGACAAAGATCAAGATCAGTACTTTTTCTTTTATCCTAAAGTGACTATTAATACATCTAATAATATTGCAGATTATGCTTTCTTAGAGTTGTTAAGATTAACACAAGATAATTTACAAGCTGGAAAAACATATGATTTAAAAGTTACGGTTTGGGCATATAAAGATGGAGCAAATATTGATCCTGTTGCAACAGGAACTATACAATTAGAATACGGAACAAAAACAGAAAAATTATTATTTGACCCTATTAAAGGGTGGGTAACAGTTTTAGAAGACTATTTGGACGAATAATGTTTAATATTGTTCAATGACTGAAAGCCGAGGTGGATTTTAACTTCGGCTTTTTTTATTATAAAAAACTAATAATGTTGATGGTTGGCTACAATAGGAATTTCACCTAGTAGCCTTTTAAACTGCCTTAATTCTAATATTAAGTTATTTAAGAATGGGCAGTTTTTCTTTTGCTAAAGGAACATATTTCAATCTGAATTTTATCGCTAAAGCCGCTGCTCTAAAAGCAATCCAAACCACCAAGGCAATCCAAATGCCTTTTAGTTTTAAATCGTAATAATTAGCGATTAATAAAGTAGGAATAAAGCCTAAAAAAGTGGAAGCTATAAGTATGTTTCGTAAGTATTTCATTTCACCTAATCCTTTAAAAATAGCGTCTAAAGTAAAGCCTAAAGCGTTGAAAGGTTGCGAGATTAACACAATAAAGAATACTCCATAAAAAGTAGAAAGTACCAAGGGGTCTTTTGTAAATAATAATCCTAGTTGGTCGTATAATAATAGCCCTGAAACTACTAGAAGTAAACTTACCACAAGGTTATATAAATTGACTCGCTTAGTTAAAAGCAATAGCTTTTTATATTTTTTAGCACCGAGTAACCTTCCTCCGAGAATATTTCCTGCTGCGCCATAACCATCGATAAAAAATGCAGAAAACAGCCAAAGATTTATAGCGATAGTATGTGCTGCGATATATTCTTTTCCGAGGGAAGTAGCTTCTCTTACTGCCATTAATAAAGCGATATTTAAAGCAACCGACCTTACAAACAAGTTTAAGCTCATGTTAACCAATCGCTTAATTTCTGGATGGATTTTACGTTTTAGTTTTAGGGATACTTCCGTTTTTGCCAGTAAGAAAACCAAGGCTAAAATTGCCATTACTAACTGTGCAATTAAACTTGCCCAAGCGGCTCCTTTTACACCCATTGGTTCTATTATTCCTTCCAACCCATATACTAATAAGAAATCTAATGCAATATTGATTAAAGCCCCTAAGATCGCAATAATCATAGGCCAAAAAGTATTTTGTAACCCTCTAAAAATTCCGAAAATAGCAAAGGTGAAAAGTGTTAACGGAAAGCCCCAAACACGAATATAATAGTAGTCTTTACTGTACTCTAATATTTTTCCTTCGGCTCGTAAAAAAACAAGTATTTCCTCTACAAAAAAGTAAGTAGAGAATAATAAAATAAAACTCAATAACACATTAAAAACAATGGCTTGTGCAGGAAAACTTTTAAGAGAATCTATTTTTCCTGCTCCTAAATTTTGAGATACGATGGCTGAAATGGCACTTCGGGTTTGTGCTAATATCCAGATAATGGTAGATAAAAAAGAACCTACAATTCCGACAGCTGCTAGTGATTCGGTTCCGTATTCTGCAATATTTCCAACCACTGCCGCATCGGTGGACGATAACACAGGTTCGGCAATACCAGCGATGATAGCTGGTAAGGCCAATTGTTGAATTCTTTTAAATGAAATATCTATTTTTTGCATAAACGTTCGTAGCAGTAAAAAGGAAATTCACTTTGGTTTGGGAAGTAAATGCTTCCTAGTTTTTTATAAGCACGAAGTTCGTAAAACTTTTGGTTTTTAGGGTTCTTACTAAAGGTATCTAATCTTATAGAACTATAATTGTTTTTGATAGCAAAATCTTCAGCAAAATTCATCAATTTTTGTGCAAACCCTTTTCCTTGAAAGTCAGGATGAATTGCCAATCGATGAATATACAAGTTGTTTGTATTAGGTGTGATCCATTTGACAGGAAGATATTCTTTATCTATTAAAGAGGTAAGGACAATACAACCGATAATTTTTTCTTCGGAAGTTAATAAATACAACTCCTCCCGAAGCAGATCTTTTTCAAAAGCAGCTCTTGAAGGGTATTCATTATTCCATTGAAATATTTTCTGAGAAATCATATTCTCAGCACAAGCACTAGTAATTGACAATAATTGAAGTATTTCTTCTTTTTTTGCTAATCGTATCATTTATTCGGTGTATTTTTGCACAAAATTATTAATAACGTATTTAATGAAAAATATTCTTGTCCCTGTTAACTCTACTGAAAACGGAATTAACAATTTAAAATATGCAGTAAATTTTGCTTCTATGAGTGGAGGAAAAGTATATCTAATCAATATTTATAAAGAATTTTCAAAAGTTGGTGGACTTACCAAAGTTAATCAATTAATGATAGATGAAAGTGCAAATCAACTCCAAAAAGTAATAGATGCAGTAAATACAACCGCGGTAGAAGTTATTGCAAAACCTATTAAAGGAAACCCATTTGAAGGAATTAAAAGAATTTCAAAACAGTTTGATATAGATTTAATTGTTATTTCACCTCAAAGTGTAGAAATTAGTAACGAAACCTATTTAGGAAATACAACTGGAAAGCTAGTAAAACAAACTGAAATTCCTTTGTTAATTGTACCTAAAGACTATTTGTTTAGAAAATTTGACTCTATTTTAGTGGCTTTTAAAAACGGTCATTTTGAGAAGGAAAACGTACTTTCCCCTTTAAAAGATATGGTTCGAATTTTTAAATCTAAAATTAATTTACTACAGGTAATTACTCCAGAAGTAACATTAGATTGTAAAGAAATTGATAGTGAATTATTAGCCATGAAAAATTCATTAACAATAACAGAAAATGGAACTACATTTCAAGGAGTGTTAGAACATTTTCAATCTCATAATCCTGATATGCTTTGTGTAATTAGAAGAAAAAGAGGTTTCTTTAAAAAGCTTTGGGAAAAAAACAGTGTTATGAAACGCGATTTTCATACCAGTATTCCATTATTGATTTTAAGTGGAAGGCATTAAAAAATAACGTAAGGTAGTTTCATTTAAAGGTATAAATCCCGATAGCTATCGGGATAACGTTATTGTAAAAAATAACATCCCGTATGATAAAAGTTATAGAATTGAGTTAAAAAATCAATGAAAATTTATTTGTTTTTTAACTCAATTCTAGGTTTTTTACTAAAACATGCTTTAATTCTTCTATGGTCATTGTGTTAGAAACTTTCCACATATCGAGTACTTTTCTATCTTCTTCAGGCATTGTTGCAATTTCCATTCCTATCATAGTCCAAGTCCCATTTTCATAAGGCATTGATGACTTAATAAATTCATCTATATCTAAAATCAAATTTAGGCAGTTTTGCATATTTTCCGAATCAAATTCCAATTCTTGTGGGGACATATGATATGAGTGAACGTATGTGCTAATTTCGTATTGTAAATCCTTAGATTTTTTATAGTCATAAAATTTGTTTTCAACATTTAATAATTCGCAAATAGTTTGAAGAAATAATTGATATTTTTGTTTTAGAGACCCTATCTTTCTGTTTACTCGGTTAATTCCGTTTTTCGGTTTTGAGTCTTCAATTATTTTTTCTCTTTCCGTTTTAGAAACAGAGCGGAGAAGAAAGTTTAAATCCATCAATTCAAGTGCAATTCTACATTCAAGCGATGCATATATTAGCAATGAGGTGTGTTTGTTTTTTGTTGCAATTTCCAATAACTCTTCAACTTGTCTCAATAAATAAATTGGATTATTTATTCGAATTTCAGGTTTGTAAATCATTGGATTCATAATTCTTTCTCAAATGTGAGGCAACGGTTTGTGTAAGATTTCGTTGCATGAAATTAGCGATTAACTACAAGTACAAAACCAATTTAAAAATCCGATAGGGTTTTCCTAAGTAAGCAAAACTTAGCAATTAATTTTACGCGGTATTGCGTGTAGTTATTTTTAATTCAGTTTTGTCATTCCAAATTGGTCAATCGTTTGTTTTTCGTTTTCTAAAAGAGAGAAACTTAAATCAGTCCAAGCAGTTCCTTCAATTCCTTTGAGAACAATTCCATTTTCAGTTTTAGTTATGGTAAATAAGAAATCTGCAAGATTAGAATCTTTTTTAGATGAGATTTTGTTCAACTCTGTCATTCCATATTCGTCAATTGCTTGTGGTTTGTCATTGTTGGTAGTAAATGATAAATCAATCCAAGCACTACCTTCAACGCTTTGCATTTTAATTCCGTTATCAGTCTTTTCGACAACAACTTTAAAATTTTTTAAACCATTCGATTTTTTTTCTTGAGCAATTAATTTAGAACTTGCTGTTAAAATAAATACAGCAATTAATGAATTCGTAATCAGTTTTCTAAAATTCATTTTTTTTTTCATATCTATATTTTTATTTATGTTCTTCCGTTTTTTTTCTATCAAGATATTTTAATGATTATTTGGTTTTAATTAATAAAGTTAACTGAATGAACATAAGTCGATTGATTAGAAGGTACTATTGTTGCAATTGTCCCATTAGTAATATTATATAAAAACACCCCTGTTTCGGTACAATAAAGTATTTCATTAGAATCATCTTTCCACGACACATCATAGGAATAAATATTATTGATTATTTCATTCGATTCGTTTGCAAAATCATATAAAGTTAGAAAATTTTGCCAATTATTACCATTGTTTGATAAGTCAGAACTAAAGTAACTAATCATATCTCCATCTGTTGAAAATTTTGGATTTGTTGCAACAACTTCTTCAGTCGTTATCCTTCTTAGTTGTTCAGTGACAACATCGAATGTAAATATTGCTTGATATTGTTCATAAATCACATTTTTACTATCTGGAGACCATTCCGCATAACTAGGGGATGCAAATTGGTCAAACATTTCAACATCTTGAAAACTTTGTTGTGATAGAGAAAATATTTTAAAATTCCCTGTTGCTGTAGGTCCAGTATCACCTGATTGAACAATTAGAATACCGTTTCTTATTAGAATTGAACTGCTATCTGGCGACCATTTTGGAAACCTAAAATCTCCTACAAGATTCTCAGTAAGATTTTCTATGTCTCCATTTACTAAATTCAAAAGAAAAATATCTTCATAGTTAGAGAATGCCAAGTACTCATAATTTGGAGAAACACTAAAACTATTAATAAGTACGTTTGGTAAACTTGCTATAACTTGAGTTTGATAGTTAGTTGGATTAAATTCTATAATATCGTATCCGTCTTTGTAAACTA
>JASFZG010000026.1:0-17965 GCA_046055745.1 Flavobacteriaceae bacterium
TTTGGTAAGGAAGGAGCAATTAACATTAAAGCTGAAATATACTGACTACTTATGTTTGCATTTAACTTTACATTAGAAACCGATAGTAACTTTCCTTTTATTTTAATTGGCGGGTAACCTTCCTTTTTTTGACATTCTATATCAGCACCTAAAGTTTTAAGAGCATCCACTAAAATTTTAATAGGACGTTCTTGCATTCTCTCACTTCCAGTTAATGTAACTTCGGAATTATTTTTTGAAGCAAAATATGCAGTTAAAAAACGCATTGCGGTTCCTGCATGATGAATATCTATGACATCTTTCTCTGCTTTTAAGCCATTAGTTAGCGCTATTGTATCATCGCTATTAGAAATGTTTTCTATGGTTATATTTGAAAATAGCGCTTTTAATACGAGTAACCTATTAGACTCACTTTTTGAACCAGGTATAACTATTTTTGAAAAATTAGTTGTTGGCTTATATGACAGATAAGCTTTCAATTTTTCTGGTCGTCTTTTATTATTTTTCCTCTAAATTTTCCGAAAGCGGCAAAAAAACCATAAATAAAACCTCCAAAAACAAGCCCTATTATAGTTAAAATTGGGTTCTGAATTGAATTGAAATATTCTATCTTAAACCCTTCAATTGCCCATTTAACAATTACAAATAAAAGTATAAAGGCAACCCCTAATGACAAAACTGATTTCCAAAACCCTTTGGTATTAATTACTCTATTAAACATATTATTTTAACTTTTCATTATTTTTATGACGATTGTGATCCCGCTTTGTTTTTACCACCATTTTTTTATCGAATGCTTCTTGAAGATTGATTCCTGTTTGGTTTGCTAAACACAAAACTACAAAAACAACATCGGCTAATTCTTCACCAAGGTCTTTATTTTTATCGCTTTCTTTTTCACTTTGCTCTCCGTATCTACGAGCAATAATCCTGGCTACCTCTCCTACTTCTTCAGTAAGTTGTGCCATATTAGTTAGTTCATTAAAATACCGAACACCGTGTTCTTTAATCCATTTGTCAACTTCTAATTGAGAATCTTGAAGGTTCATAGTTATATTTTTGAAAGTACTACTTTTGAGTTTGAAATCGTTGTATATTCTCTAAACAACTCAAAAAGAGAACTGTAATATTGTGGTAAAATTACAGCTTTGTTAATTGTTATTTTAAAAAAAACTTGAATTTGTTTTTTAGTGTTTTCAATTTTAAAAATCAAGCTTCCCAATTTATATTCTATTTCAATATTTTTGTTTTCTGGTAAACTTTCTACTTTATACCCTTCAGGAATTTCAATATTTATAACAAAAATTTCTTCGTATGGAAAATCTAAATCGATTGGATATTCTCGATTCTCTTTTATAAAATCATTCTTTTTTTTACCAAAAAAAAGTAATGGTTCAAAATAGTATTTATTGTTTATTTCTTCAATGTAATCTTCTAATGTAAAATCATACGACACAATTATTGGCATATTTAAGTCGAATAAATTCTCTTTTATTATGGTATTTATTTTAAGAAGTCCCCCAGATTCAACATGCTTTTGATAAGAAGATTCTTCACTGTTTTTATATAAGTCTCTAAATTTCCAAGCAAAATAATTTGTTTTTTGACTTTTAACACTGCCGAATGCCTCAATATTTTCTAGGTCTAAAGAAACGTTAGCAATATTTTTATTTTTAGAAACATCTTTTGTCATTGTAGAATAATTAAGTGTTGTGCCATCATCATAAATTACAAGGGCATTGCCATTATTAAAGTTAATTGGAATTTCACCAAAACCACCATTATCATTAGAGGCATCTAATAAATATATTTCACTCTCTATTTCTAATGCACCAATTACAACATCAAAATCTTGAATACCTGGATACAATATCCAACCATTTTCTTTACTAGATAGCACCATTGCATGGGCTTTTAAACCTATATAATTAAGCATAGCTATAAGCATTAAATTAATATCTGCAATGTTTCCTTCTTTGTCTTTGTATGCTTTTTTTATGCCTTTACTAACTAAGCCATTATGCTTGTTCCAGAGCATTTTATCTTTCACAAACTTATATATTTTTTTTGCTTTTTCTAGTGAATCTTTTTCTGTAGCAATTAAATAATCGATATCTTCTTTAAAAAAATTATTATTTTTCCGAAGTTGTTTCCCAAACCATTCATAATGATATAAGAACCCTATTATTTTTTCCCACGATGAGAAATAATAATTCGAATAAATTAAAATTTGCCCACAATGATTATAAATATTGCCAACAAAATCTTCTTTTTTTAGAGGTGGAATGTTTTTTCCTTTATATATAATTTTACCATTTACATTGCTTAATGAGATAGGCATTTTAGCGTAAGGATTTTCTTTTATATTTAATTCGAAATGATAAGGATTTCTAATTTCAGCAATAAACAAATCTATTGGTATGTAGTTTTGTATATAAATAGCATTAATCGAAATTTCTTTAACTCTATATTTAATTTCAAGAATAGAACCTTCTTTAATATTTGGAAATAAAACTTTTTTTATTTGATAATTCTTTGTGACTTTATCCTTAAAAATCCCTTCTTTAGTTACTTTAGAAACAATGACTTCATTATTTTCTAAATTGTATGTAGCTGCTTTTAATGACCTTACATACTTATAGGGTATTTCCCAATTTGCATATTTAAAACCGTCGCTGTTATAAATTTTAATTCTTACATGAATTTCAAAAACTTGTCCATATATATAATCAATTTTTTTATATAGTATTTTGGCTGAAACACCATTGTTAATGGTATCTGAAAGCTCACCAGCAGTTACATTCCCAAAGTCATAAACTTGAGATTTTACATGATATATTTGAAGAGTAAAAAATATAAAAAGAAATACTTTCACTTTCATATTTTTGAAAGTACTACTTTTTCGTTTTCTTTTTCTACAATTTGATTGTACATATTTTTTACATACTCAAAATCATTAGATAATATTATTGGCGAATTTATAGTAACAGTTACTGAAAGTTTCAATGTATTTCCTGGCAATTCTTTTAACAAATAAGTAAACCCTCCCATATTATCTACTAAACTTCCTTTTACATTTTCGGGCATTGATGTTACTTTATAGCCTTCTGGAAGTTTTATGTTAATTGTGAATTTCTTTGATTTTGGGAAACCAAAATAAATAGGATACTCTCTCTTATCTGCTTTAAATGGATTGGTTAATTGTGTAAAAAACAACATTGGAGAGAAATAAAGTTCTTCATTAATCTCCTCTATAACAGACGATGAGTTAACTTTATAACTAAGGCTTAAGCTTGGTTTTAAATTGTCTAAATCTTTAACTTCTAATTCAGATACCATTACGTCTTTATCGGTAATTGGAAGTTTTTTAATTTGACTTTCAATATCTTCTCCATAGTTACTTACTCTATAATCTTTTGCATAATGGTCACTATATCTTTCTCTAACCAAAGCATTTACCTCACCGTCTTTTATTTCAGCTTGTACATATGTTAATTTTTGAGAAGCTTTACCAGGATACAGCCCTACCCAATCCGAAGTACCATTTTCTCTAATTAATCTTCCTTGCCAATTCATTGCTACTTCTGGCAATAAGTTAATAGAAGAGAAAGATTCTGATGCATCTAATAAATATAACTTACCATTAAACTCAACGGCAGCAATCACATAATTAAACCCTTCTCTAGTTGGAAAAACAGGAATACCATTATCAATGGTACTCACTAAAACAGGATTTGCATTTAATTTAGCATATCGTAACATTGAAACTAACATTAAATTAATATCTCCTACATTTCCGCTTCCTTCATTATATGCTTTTTTAACCCCTTTTGAAGGAAAATATCCATAATAATTATTCCATTTAACTTTAGATTTTACAAAGCTAAAAATAGAACTCATTTTTTCTAAAGGATTTGCAGCTCCTTCTATAACGCCTTTAATATCATTTTCATAATAGTTTGTTTTATTTAATTGATTTACAAAAGCATCATTTTCATAAATATTTTTTGTTACTGAACCCCAATCTGTAGAGTATGTTTTGGGAGTACTTCCTGGAAAATTAATTACAGATAACTCCCATATTGAGGTTGCTCTATAATTATCAAGATTATCTACAAATACTGCTGATTTTAAAGGTGGAATATTCTCTTCATCTAATAAAAATGTTCTTTCTTTATAGGAAGCCATCCCATGTGCACCACCAGATCGATCATAGTTTTTATCATAACTTGCAGTACCAATACCACTACTTCCTCTAATTTCTATATCAATTTTCTTAGTATCTTCAGCATACGAATAATTAAGTTTAGATTGTGGGTTTCCATAATGTTTATAAACATAATATTCTGGAATCCTAACATCAACAATTTCTTTTTTTATGGGAATTTCATATTGTAAATCTATATCATTTATATCGTTAAATGGAGAAATAATTTTATAAGAATATTCTATTATAGAGCCTGGTTTAATATTTGGCATCGTAAACTTACTAACCACTCTATAATCACTAATTCTATCTTCAAATACACCACCTTTCTTAAGTTTTGTTTTTTGAATAGATCCCCCTTCAAGATTATAGGTCACTCCTTTTATTGAAGTAATCTCTTCTCGATCTTTACCGTGTTTATAGATTACTTCTCTCTTTGTAGCCCAATCAAACCCTTCTTTTGTATATATTTTTACTCTTTCAAAAACTTCGGTATGCAAATTAAATCCATCTCCCTGTGTATACACATAAAAAGATTTATACTCTCGGTACAACACGGTTGCTTCTGCATTTGGATGTAAGCTATTTTGAGTTTCAGATAATTCTTCTTTAGATACTTTTCCGATTTTATAATTTTGAGAAAACGAAAGGCTTACACTTAATAAAGCAATAAATAAAATAATTTTAATCTTCATAATTAAATGGTTTTTTAAAGATGGTTACTAGATTTTTGAGAGTACAATTTTTGATTTTGATATTTTAAGGAATTCACTATACATAGTCTGTAAACCTTTATAATACTCTATGGGTATTATGGTATAGTTTATTCTTAAAGTATATGAATTTTGAATAGTTTGTCCATTTACACTACTGCTAAACTCGAAGGATCCTATATTATTTTGTAATAAAAAACTTTTACTTGAAGGAAGGTTTTCTACTTTGTATCCTTCAGGTATTTTAATGTTTATTATTCTATTTTTAGCAAAAGGATGTTTAAAATAAATAGGATAACGTCTATCTTCTTGACTAAAAATATTTTCTTCAATTCCATAAAAAAGTAATGGAGCAATATAAATTTTATCGTTTATATCTTCTAAAAGATCTTCCACCTCAATATCATATGAAAAAATAATTGGTTTTTTTGAATCTTCAAGAGTACTGGATTTTAAATTTGAAACCGTTGAGTTTTCGATTTCTTCTTCAATCTCTATAATTACATCTTCCTCTTCTAAATCTTCAAAATTATTTCTATGTCTATATGCATAATAATTATCAAGCTTACTTTTTACAGAACCAGAAATTGATAAGTTTTCAATATCAAGTGAAAAATTTGCAATAATGATATTATTAGACATTTTTGTAGGTATGGTAGGTTCTAATTTATAAGAATCATCTGGGTAAACTATTAACCCAATACCGTTAATAAAATAAGATGAAAGTTCTCCAAAACCTGCATTTTTTCTAGCAGCATCTAATAAAAATATTTTCTTGTTTATTTCTACAGAAGCCAACGTATTATTAAAGCCTTTAAGTGTAGGGTATGATATATAACCGTTGTTAATAGAACTAATTAATATAGGGTTTGCATTAAGGCCTGCTTTTCTTAACATGGAGGTTAAAAGAATATTGATTTCGCCTGTAGAACCTTCTTTATCATTAAATATTCTTTTTGCATTTTCACAACTTCTGCCATAATAATCAGTCCATGTTACATAATCTTGTAGAAAATAATAAATGTTTTCTGCTATTACTCGTTGATCGGTTTCTGTACCAATTAATTTTTCTAACTCATCTTTATAGAAATTTCTTGGGCGAGATTCCTCACCAAACCAACTTACTTTATTGAATTTTTCTGAAACATCTCCCCAATTTCTTACCCCATCACTACCTCTTCCATATACTGGTTCAATATAAATTCTCCCTTTATACTTATCTATATTAGATACGTACACCTCATCTTTCACAGCATCAATATTTTTTCCTATAAATAATATTTGAAATGATTTTTCAATCCTATTTAATTCTACATCACTCAGTTGGTTTTCAATAATATTTAATTTTAAACCGTAGGAGTTTTTAATTAGTAGATTAAGATTTCCTATAGGAATTGCTGCTTGTGCATTTAAATAACGCAAACCAATATCAAGAACTTTGTATTTTATCTCCAAAATTGATCCAGGTTTTACATTTGGAAAGGCAATTTTACTTACTGAATAATTTTCGCTAACTTTTTCTTTGAAAATACTTTCTTTTGAAACCTTCGTTTTTACAATTCTCCCATCTTCAAAATTATAAATAGCAGCTTTTAAAGAAACTATATCATCATAATTTATTTCCCAATTTGAATATTTAATTCCTTCAGAATTGTAAATTTTAATTTTTTCATATACATATAAAGCCTTACCGTATTCAAACTCAATATCTCTAATTAATAATTTTGCAGGTGCTTCAGGAAACTCTTCATCTTCAGTTTCTAACAGTTCAGAAATTGACACTTCACCATATTTATAATTTTGTGCATTTACCTGAACACCAAATAATACCAGTAAAATATAAAGTGTTTTAATTTTCATTTTTCAGTAAAACTATTTTAGATTTATCCTTTCTAACTACCGATTTAATAAATTTGACATAATCATTATATTGATCTTTGTTATATCTACCAGAATTTAATATTAATTCTCTTTTATAAAGTAATTTACCTTGCTCTTGCTCAGTAATTGTTGCTGTATATTTTCCGTAAGGAGTTTCTATAGCTATAGGTTTAAATAAAGATTCAATTTTATAATTTTCTGGTAATGAAATAGAAATTTCGTCTTTAAAAGTACTTCCTCGCTTAATTATAAAATCTAATGTTCTTTCTTTATTTGAACTTATTAATTTAGAATATCTATTAAAAATATTAGGATTCAGCAACACTCTTTCTCCTGCTTTTGAAATATAATTTCCCGTTGAATACTTAAGTTTTTCAGTAAAAACAACATCATTTTTATCATTGTTAAATTCAATATCTGAAAAACTAGTCTTATTTAGGTGACTCCATATATAATTATAATAGGTTTTTTTCTCCTCATTTGTATAAGTACTTAAATCATATTTTAAATTATATTGAAGTCCGATAGAGGTTTCAGTTAAATCTCCCGATATAACAAAAGTATCGTCAATATTAGCAGTAGCTATTAGGCTTCTAATATTATCTTCTGTTTTATATTCATGGGTTTTAGTAAAAACCCCTCCTTCAGGTGTAATCATTAACACTTTTCTATTATCGGTATGGGTTCCTAAATAATTAAATGGTAGTTGTTGGCTAGTACATTCTAAAAAAACCTGCTCGTCTTCAAATGGTATCGTTAAAATCACATGATTACCTTGTAAGGCTACAAAATCTTCATCTATGTCTCTTCCGTAAGGTTTAGAATCCACTATAGTATAATACGATTCAATTCCTTGACTTTCTAAAAGAGCCTTAGTATAATTTGTTAATCCTTTGCAGTCACCATAACTTAATTTATCAACTTCTTTAGCAGATGAGGGTTGCCAACCTCCTATACCAATTTGTACACTAATATATCTAGTTTTGTCCTGCATAAATTTATAAATCAATTTAGCTTTCTCTTTTGGGTCATCAACGTCAGCGACTAAACTTTCAATTTTAAGTTTTGTTTGTTCTGGTAAATTATTTCTATTATTTAGTAATTTGTTGTTTTGCCAATACCCAAATTCTTTCCAATTAGAAACATAAGCAGGAGAGTTTTCTAATTGAAATTTTTTAAGCGCAATTTTAACTACAGGATTAAACTCTGTATAATCTGGACTTAAATATTCTCGATCTACCGCTTTAATATTACTAACACGATATTCAATAAGTGTGCTTTTTTCAATAATATCAACATTAAATTCTTCTAGATTATATTTAACAGCTGTTAAAGGTATTTGTCTTTCGTTTATTAATTTATAGGAAGAATTTTCAGTACTAACTCGATAATAAGGTGATGGATACCATCTTGGAACAAATGCTGTTGATGAAGTTTTTACTTCAGATATAAACTCAAATGTAAATGGATAAAATCCTGGAGTAAAATCCAACACAAGTTTTCTATTGTCACTATAAAGATTTCCTCCAGAAGCACTTATATCACTAAAATCTCTTTTTTTATATTCTTCAATTTCATTTCCTAGTTCATCATAAATAATAACTTTTACATTTTTAATACTTGAAGAGTTATCATAATACGCAACTGGCTTTATGATATTTAATCCGTTTTTATTAAAAACAGTTATCACCTCATGGTATTTTTTAGTCATACTGTTAAAATTATCCAGCGTAATCACTGTTTCATCATTTCTGATAACTGCATTAGCATTTTCAACCAATTCTTTAGGAATAGATTTAACAGAATATTTTTTTTGGGCAGAAACTGTGATAGAAATAAATACAGTAAGTAGGGCAAATAGTTTGCTCATTCATCAAATTTTAGGAATGCTAATTTAACAAAATCTGAAGGATAGTGAAATTTAATTGGAAGTTATTCTCTTTGTTTTGAATCAATTAAAATAGTAACCGGACCATCGTTAATTAAAGCAACATCCATCATCGCTCCAAACTCCCCTGTTTGAATTTTTTTGCATATTTCTTTTTCTAATTGAAGAACAAAAGATTCGTATAATGGGATCGCAATTTCTGGTCGAGCAGCTTTAATAAATGAAGGTCGATTTCCTTTTTTTGTTTTTGCTTGAAGGGTAAACTGACTTACTACGATTATGTCTCCGTTTACATCTATTACTGAAAGGTTCATAGCTTTATTTTCATCCTGAAAAACACGAAGTCGAGCAATTTTACCCGTTAACCAATTAATGTCTTCTTGAGTGTCTTCAGCTTCAATACCAACTAAAATAAGGTAGCCTTTCCCTATTTTTGAAATTACCTTATTCTCGACCGTTACCGATGCCTTTTTTACTAACTGGATGACTATTTTCATATGTTGATTTTTATGCGGGCACTTCGATACTTTCACTAAGGCGAAAACTTAGTGTCCTTGCTCTTTAGGTTTACCTAATCATCGCTTTCGATACACTCTCCTATATCAAACACTCAGTATGTTTTATTCTAAGATTATTGAGTGTTGTTTTTTTTTAACAATCGTATCGAAATGACAAAAACAATCTACTCTTTAGTATAAATATCCTTCCGATAATGTTCTTCTTCTCCTTCTAAAATCTGAAGATAACTTTTATAGCGTGACCAAGAAATTTTATCGTTTTCTAAGGCTTCTTTTACAGCGCATTTGGGTTCTTCAATATGTAAACAATTATTAAACTTACAATGTTCTTTTAATTTGAAAAACTCTGGATAATAGCCTGCTAATTCTTCTTTGTCTATCTCCACCATTCCGAAGCCTTTAATTCCTGGGGTATCAATAATTCTTGCATCAAACGACAGGTCATACATTTCAGCAAAAGTGGTGGTGTGTTGTCCTTGTAAATGTTGATCTGAAATCTCCTTAGTTTTTAAATTCAACGTAGGTTCTATGGCATTTACCAAAGTAGATTTTCCAACGCCACTATGACCCGAAAACACGCTTACTTTGTTTAACATTAATTGTTTTACTTTATCGATATTCTTTCCTGTAGTTGCAGAAATACCAATACATTCATAACCAATACTTCGGTATAAATGAGCTAAATACTTTACCTCATCTAATTCTTCATCTGTATAAGAATCTACCTTATTGAAAAGCAATACGGTTTTAATTCGGAATGCTTCTGAAGCTACTAAAAACCGATCTATAAAAGCAGTAAATGTAGGCGGATTATTAAGCGTAACCAGTAAAAAAGCAATATCTATATTGGCAGCAATAATCTGTGTTTGCTTAGAAAGGTTAACTGATTTTCGAATAATATAATTATCTCGTTCGGCAATTTTATGAATCACTCCAAACTCATCTGTTCCTTTTCTATCTAACTCAAAATACACTAAATCACCTACTGCAACTGGATTGGTAGTTTTTATGCCTTTTATTCTAAATTTCCCTTTTAGGCGACATTCGTAAAAAGCACCTTGTTCGGTTTTTACGGTGTACCAACTTCCTGTAGATTTATAGACGGTGCCTTTCATATGTGTTCGCTATTATTCCTCTTATTGTGTGACAGAAATATTAACATGCTCGTTTTATTAGGTCAAAAATAGTCTTTTTATTGGTTTTTTTGTTTCTGATGGTTAATAGATTCTTGATGAATGGCTTTATATATTTTAAGTATAAATTCTTCACTTAATCCGTGGTCTTTACCTTCCAAAATCATTTTACCTAAAATCTCATTCCAACGTTTGCTTTGTAAAATTGCAACATTATTTTTGGTTTTTAAAACACCAATATCATCAGCTATTCGCATTCTTTTTCCTAAAACTTCGGTTAGCTTATGATCTATTACATCTATTTGAGTTCTAAGATTTTCTAGTTTATTTTTGTATTCAATAGCATCACCTTCTTCTTTTCTAATCTTAAGATCAACAGTTAATTGCTCCAAAACTTTTGGAGTAATTTGCTGTTTGGCATCACTCCAAGCATTGTCTGGGTCATGATGAGTTTCAATCATCAACCCATCAAAATTAAGATCCAATGCTGTTTGACATAAATCAAAAATAATATCCCTACGACCTGCAATATGTGAAGGATCCAAAATTAATGGTAAATCTGGAAACTGATTTTGTAAATCGATTGGGATTTGCCATTCTGGATTGTTACGGTAACGCGTTTTCTCATACGTTGAAAACCCTCTATGAATCACTCCTAGTTTTTTAATATTTGAAGTATATAAACGCTCCACAGCTCCCAACCATAAAGCTAAATCTGGGTTCACAGGGTTTTTAACCAAGACTATTTTATCGGTTCCTTTTAAAGCTTCTGCAATTTCCTGAACGATAAATGGAGAAACAGTAGTTCTTGCTCCAATCCATAAAATATCTACCTCATTTTGCAATGCTAATTCTACGTGATTTGGGTTGGCAACTTCAGTAGCCGTTAACAATCCTGTTTCTTCTTTTGCTTTTTTAAGCCATTTTAATCCTATTTCGCCAACACCTTCAAAATTTCCCGGACGTGTTCTAGGCTTCCAAATTCCTGCTCTTAATACCGTCGCATCAGTTTTTTTTAATTGATGCGCTATTTTCAATACTTGCTCTTCAGATTCTGCACTACACGGCCCAGCAATTACTAAAGGATGGTTTAACGCCATTGCATCTAACCAAGTTCGAAGGTTCTTATTATTTTTCATTAATCAGGTTTTTTAATAATTCACTTGGTTTATTTTCGTGATTTTGTCGGTAAACACCCACTACTTTTAATTCTTTTACAGCTTGCTCTAGTACTTTAATTACGTCTTGAAAAAGTTGATAATCTTTAAAAACAACATCTATAAAAAAAGCATATTGCCAAGGTTCTCCAATAATTGGTAAAGACTGGATTTTTGTCAAACTAATATCAAAAGTATTAAATAATTGTAATACGTTGGACAGACTTCCTACACGATGGTCTAATTTAAATTTTAAAGTTGCTTTATTTGCTTGTTTTGAATGAGATTTCACTTCTTTTCCAATCAATACAAATCGAGTTTGATTATCGCTGTTATTCTGAATTTTACTGTCCAAAATCTTTAAACCATATTTCTCTGCTACTTGTTTACCAGCAATGGCAGCAACCCCCCTTAAGTTTCCTTCTTTTATTTTTTTTGCTTCGGAAGCAGTATCAGCTCCTTCAATTATTTTGAATTGCGGCGGAAATTTCTGTAAATAATTTTTACATTGAAGCAAGGCTACCGGATGAGAATGAATTTCGATAATATCGTGAATAGTTTCAGATTCTAAAGACATTATATACATCTGAATATTCAAGAAAACCTCATCCAAAATTACCAAATCATTTGAATCTATTAAATTATAATTTGGAAGTATAGAACCTGCAATTGTATTCTCTATAGCAAGCACGCCAAAATCAGCATTAAAATTATTGATAGCTTCCGTAACCTTCTCGAAAGAGGTACACATAACCAACTCTATTTCTTCATTTGGGAATAATTTTTTCACAGCCATATCGTGAAAAGAACTTTCAATACCTTGGATGGCGATTTTTAAACTCATAAATTTAATTTTTAGCAAAAAAAAAGTCCCGGATTTTTCCGAGACTATTATATAATTTTATTTAAAATAATTACATCACAATCTCGTTTCTCTCTTTAAAAAAGAAATACCAAAAATTGCTATATGTAAATACGTTGTTCATTGTATAATTTGTACACTGCTAAAGTAATTAATTATTGAAGGCTACCAAATTTTTTATATTTTATTTATGTAATTTTGTTTTAAAGTTGAAATATGTCTATTAAAGTTGAAAACATCACCAAATACTACGGCGAACAAAAAGCCTTAAACAATGTTTCTTTTTCGATAAAGAAAGGAGAAGTCGTTGGTTTTTTAGGCCCAAATGGCGCAGGAAAATCAACCATGATGAAAATTTTAACTACTTACATCTCTACTTTTGAAGGTGCTGCTTTTGTAAATGATTTTTCGGTAACGGAAGACAAATTTAAAGTACAACAATGTGTTGGTTATTTACCAGAACACAATCCTTTGTATTTAGATATGTATGTACGAGAATATTTAAGTTTTAATGCAGAAATATACAAAGTAGATAAATCACAGATTGAAAAGGTAATTACTCAAACTGGACTTACTACGGAAGCGCATAAAAAAATTGATCAACTTTCTAAAGGGTATCGTCAAAGAGTAGGATTAGCTAATGCATTACTTCATAATCCTGATGTATTAATTCTTGATGAACCTACTACGGGTTTAGATCCAAATCAATTATTAGAAATTAGAGGGTTAATTAAAGCTGTTGCAAAAGAAGGTGGTAAAACAGTATTACTTTCTACTCATATTATGCAAGAAGTAGAAGCAATTTGTGACCGTGTAATTATACTAGATAAAGGAAATTTGGTTCACGACAAAACCATTGAAGAAACCTTAAAAGAAAATAATCTCGAAACTTTATTTACAAAACTAACTACTGAAAAATAAGCCTCCCTCTATAAAACTCTTCAACTTCGACAATAGGTGGCTTCGTTAAAGAAATCACATCACCTAAACCAAAAATTTCACCTACAATAGATTGTTGAGGATTTACGATCATTTTATTTGTACTTCTGTGAAATAGAAAAAGATTTTGAATTACTAATTCTGAAGCATCTATTCTAACATCACCATCTGCTGCTTGAAAAGAACAATTAAATGCTTCTCCTTTTAAAAAAAATTTAGAAAGCCCATTTGCATTAATCATCAAATTATCAACATCTAAATCATCAAATATAAAATCTCCATTTACTTGTATTTCACCTAAACCATCTGGATCATCTGAGATAAGAGATAATTCTGGAAATGTAATTAAGCCTTCACTATAAATATTTAACCCAGATCTATTATGAATTTCGGTGATATTTGGTGCAGTAACAAAAATTTTAATCAATCCATAATCTCTAACTAGATTGCAATTATTCATATCGTTTAACTGAAGTGTATCACCAATAACAACAGCTCTAACTTCATTCATTAAATTTTCTCCAGTTTGAACTATCACAGAACGAGTTTCTCCTTGAGAAACAATTAAACTAACACCTTTTCCTGCAACAACTTTTCTAAACCTTCTTACTGTAAATTCTTTTTCAATAATATCTCCTGATGCTTGAATACAGTCACTCACATTTTCCGAATCACATGCAATTAACACTATTAAACAAATTATATATATAATGTTCTTCATACTTTATAATCTTACTCCAATTCCTAATTCTATAGATTCTGCTTTTGCCCAATGTGCATGCAATGTTATTGCACCAAAAAAGCGGTCTTTTAAAAAATATCTTTTAATTCCTAATCTATTGTAGATCCTATTTTCAAATTCATAGGGCCAATATACATAATATCCTAGCTGTGAAACAAATGCTACTTTATTAAAACGAAATTCATGTCCTAAAAAAACACCTACTCTTTTGTAATCTTCATCTCCTGTTAAACCATCTTCGGGAAAAGCGATATATCTATAATTAATTAATTCCTTTAAAAATGAAGAGAAAAAAACATCAACTCCAGCTTGTAAAGTACTTTTATAGTTTATTCTTTTATCTATAAAGGTAGAAAAAGTAAAAGACGGATACTGTCCTAGTCCGTTAACATCTGCTTCATTAATTCCTCCTCTTAATACCACATTATACTTAAATCGCTCTGCATAGTTACTACTCTTCCATCTACCAACAGGTATATAAACAGGAAAATCCTGTTTATCAAAACGATAGCTCATTCCTACATTAAAAAACAAAGTATTTGTACTAGTATTGGGCGCTTTAAAATTTGCATTAGAATAATGAATCACACCTAAACCTGCATGAATACCTAAACCCTTGTATATATTTTCTTTTATATAATTAAACCTTAATAAGGTGGAACTTAAAATTTGACTTCCGTAGGCATTGTTTTGAAAATTAGTTTCTGAATTATAAGGGTTGGTATTATAAGCTATCCCTTGCCCCATACCGAAGATTAGTGTTCTATTTAAAAAATAAAAATTAAAATGTCCATAAACAGAATAGTTTTCACCTAAAAATTCGTTTTTCATATCCTGATACGCAAAAGTAAAACCCCAATCTGGATAATTATAACGGCCTTCCCACTCATTATATCCATACGTTTTTCTATTATATGCTAACATAATACCAGTTGGATGTCCCGTAATTAAATGCGAAATATCTTTATTATGCTCAATAATAGTCCCGTAGAAATAATCAGCTTCTAATGAAAAATAATTCATTTCATTTTGCTGCGAAAAAACCGAGGTAGTCAAAAAAAGAAGAAATATTATTAAACTATGCTTCATGTGCATTTTTGAAAGGCGCAAATATAAGTTAATCTTTGTTGAATACCCTATTTATATATTTAGACATATATTTGAGAATAAACAAAATTAACCCAAATAAAAAAAATCCCATCCAACTATTATGAAACATTTTTTTACCCTAATTATTATCTTTTTTTTAATTCAATTTTCCTTTGGACAAGAAATCGAGAACGAATCATTTCCTGAAAACTATTTTGGTATTTATAAAGGTGAACTAAATATTTATGCAGGAACTGCAACTAAAACATTTCCGATGGAATTTCATTTATTACCTTCAGATTCTACTGGAATTTACAAATATATGCTCGTTTATGGAAATGGAGATGTGGTTGAATATAGAAAATATGCACTTATTGAAAAGGACAAAAAACATGGCATTTACTTATTAGATGAATTAAACGGTATCCAACTAGATTGTAGAATAGTTGAGAATAAAATGTATTTTTTATTTCAAGTCAACGACAGTTTACTTACTACGTTTATCACCTTTGAAAAAAACCAACTTTATTTTGAAATTATCGCTACAGATTTGAAAAACAAAAACAATAGTGGAGGGCAAGATGAGGAAACTCCCGAAGTATTGTCTTATCCAATTGGTGTGGTTCAAAAAGCAATATTAATTAAGCAATAAGAATCTTTTTATTTTTCTAAAAAAGTGTACATTTGCGTATCTAAATAGAGGAAAAATTTGACTGATTGCAACCTCTTTTACTGAAGAAAATTTCAGTAATATAAAAATGCTAAAGGCAGTTTTTAACCGAAGAATCGTTCGGTTTGTAATTTCCCTAAGCAGCTTTCGTCAACAGTATTATTAAATTTAAAAGAATACCATTTATGGCATATTTATTTACATCAGAAAGTGTTTCTGAAGGACACCCAGATAAAGTTGCAGACCAAATTAGTGATGCACTAGTAGATCATTTTTTAGCTTTTGATCCACAATCAAAAATTGCTTGTGAAACTTTGGTAACTACTGGACAAGTTGTATTGGCTGGAGAAGTAAAAAGTAATACCTATTTAGATGTTCAAAAAATCGCTAGAGATGTGATTAATAAAATTGGTTACACTAAAAGCGAATATATGTTTGATGGAAATTCTTGCGGTGTATTTTCTTCTATTCACGAACAATCTTCAGATATTAACCAAGGTGTAGATCGTGCAGAAGGTGAAGAACAAGGTGCTGGTGACCAAGGAATGATGTTTGGTTACGCTACTAACGAAACAGCCAATTATATGCCTTTGGCTTTGGATTTAAGCCACCGTATTTTAATCGAATTGGCTGCTTTAAGAAGAGAAGAAAAAGACATTGACTATTTGCGTCCTGATGCTAAAAGTCAGGTAACTATTGAATATAGTGATGATAATAAGCCTCAACGAATCGACACGATAGTAATATCTACACAACACGATGATTTTGATGAAGACGAAAAAATGTTGGCTAAAATCAAATCGGATTTAGTTTCCATATTAATTCCTAGAGTTGTAGCTCAACTATCACCAGAAATTCAAGCACTGTTTAATGATGATATAAAATATCATATAAACCCAACAGGAAAATTTGTAATTGGTGGACCTCACGGTGATACAGGTTTGACTGGAAGAAAAATTATCGTTGATACTTACGGCGGAAAAGGTGCTCATGGAGGTGGTGCTTTTAGCGGAAAAGACCCTAGTAAAGTGGATCGTAGTGCTGCCTATGCATCAAGACATATTGCTAAAAACATGGTTGCTGCAGGTATTTGTGATGAAATTTTAGTGCAAGTAAGTTACGCCATTGGTGTTGCTGAACCAACTTCTATAAACGTAGTTACTTATAATACTTCTAAAGTAAATATAACTGACAGTGAGATTTCAAAAATAGTTGAAGGCATTTTTGATATGCGTCCTGCAGCGATAGAAAAACGTTTGAAACTTAGAAATCCTATATATTTAGAATCGGCTTCATATGGTCATATGGGTAGAAAACCGGAAATGAAAGAACTCACTTTTTACTCAGGTGATGGTAAGAAAACCACTAAAACCGTTGAAACTTTTACTTGGGAGAAATTAGATTATATTTCTGAGGTTAAGGCTGCTTTTGGATTGTAAATTACAGACACGAATTTCGATTATTCATATCAATAATTTTGAAAATAGTTTAATGTGTTGTTTTATTTTATAAACATTATCTGTAAAATAAGATGATAATGATACAATAGAACAAAGTATTACTGTTTTACAATATTAGCTGAAGCTACTTGTTTACTTCCTTGAAAGAAATAAACTGCCATAATATCATCGTGATCTTTGTAGGCTTTTTCAATAATTATTCTTGTTCCAGGTCGGCAACTATTTTGTCTTTTTGTAATTTTTTCTTTGAAGAAAATCTGATGGTCATTTTCTTTTTCAAAAGACCAAAAACCACTACACGAAAGGCTTGGATATGAAATTCTAATATCGTCTTTATTTACATAATTTAGCACCACACGCCATGTTTTACCACCATCTTGATACCCTTTTCCTTCCCACTTTCCTGGTAACCATTCTTTAAATAAAGTATTTGTTTTTACTACTCGCTTACCTTCTTGCCATAGACCTTCGTATTCGTCACCATTTGCCTTAATAAAAACACCTTCACCATGTTTTTTTCCTAATTTGTAAACTCCATCAAAAGTAGAACCATTGGAGTAATAATATTTTCCTTTACCTTCAAATTTACCGCTTTTCCATTCGCCTTCATATTTATCACCATCACTCCATTTATAAACTCCGAAACCATTTTTACAATCTCCAGTACATTGTGCTTGAACTGCAAAACTAAATGCTAATAATAATA
>JASFZG010000027.1:0-53179 GCA_046055745.1 Flavobacteriaceae bacterium
ACCGTAGAACTCTATGATGAAGTTTCTATTTTAGTGACGCATTTAACAGATAAAGGTGCTAATGTCATCATCAATGGTGTGCATAAAGGGCTTATTTATTTGGAAGATATATTTGAAGATATAAGAACTGGAGATCGTTTAAAAGCCTTTGTAAAAAAGATCCGTGAGGATAATAAAATTGACATTGTTCTTCAGAAACAAGGCTACAGAAGTATTGAGCCTAATGCCAATTATATTTTAGATGAATTAAAAGCATCTGGAGGATTTTTGCCAATTCACGATAAATCATCACCAGAAGTAATTAAAGAAACATTGGGGTTAAGTAAAAAAAGCTTCAAAAAAGCAATCGGAAGTCTTTATAAAGACAAACAAATTGTGATTAAAGAAGATGGAATAGAGTTGATCTAATTTCTGTTTTTTTCAAATTTATCAAGAAGTCCATTGGTTTGAGAATTTAGTTTTCTTCTGAAAAAACTAGTGCCTCCCATTAAATAACCTTTAAAACCCAAGGCTTGTTTAGCCCAATTATGAAGATTAAAATCATCAGTGTGTTTGATTATTTTGCCATCTTTTATAACAAACTCAGCATCAATTTTATTGTGGATTTTTCTTCCGGTTTTACTGAATTTATAAAAGGCTTCCCAATGTGCAGAACCTGTTTTAGAATTACAAGTAATATTGGAAGCAACGATTTTAAAGTTTTTTCCTTTCTGACTTTCGCATAACATCCGCCACATATTTCCAGCTCGATTTCCTTTTAAAACTCCAAAAGCAGGATCTTCAAATACTATGTCTTTATGATAACAGTTCATCATTGTTTCTGCATCTAAATCGTTAAAAGCTTTGTAAAATGTTTTGATTATATTTTTCATTTAGGTTAGTTTTTGGCGTCCCATTTTTTTTCTTGTTTTCTAGAATATATCCAAGCACCAAAAGCCAATATGATATAAAGTATTATTATAGCAATCATTTGTTCCCATTTGGTTGTGAATTCATAATACAATATAAGTATTCCTCCAATCCCTAATCCAAAAATTGATAATCCTGTTAAAAATTTAGAAGAGTTGGTTTTGTCTCTAATTTTATAATTAGCAATAGCCATTAATAAGGAGACTAAAAGAAACGTTATACTTCCAAATTCAAGTATTAATTCAAGACCTCCAATTAAGATTAAAATACTTGCCATAACTGCCATTCCTATAATTGCATTTTGTGGGCTATTATTCTTTCTAATAGCTAACCAATTAGGAAAATAACCATCTTTTGCAATTACAGACATTTGTCTTGATGAACCAAAAACAGTACCACTTATGGCACTACTTGTTGCCAAAATTGCACCAAGAATAACAAGGTTTGTTCCAAGTTTTCCAAGGACATTTCCTGCGCCTGCTGCAAGTGCGTATTCTTTATTTTTAATAATCTCTTCTGTTGGAATTGCAAATAATGCTCCCAAAGAAATCACTACATATATTAGAATGGCTAAACTAATTGCAGCATATATTGCTCTTGGAATATTTTTTTCTGGATGAGTCATTTCATTTACTGCATTTATTACTAATTGAAAGCCTTCATAAGCAACAAATGTTAATGAGGCAACGATTAGGATTGAAAATACACTTGAATTTTCTGCATCTAAAGCCATATTTTCTATAAATGTTCCAAAATCAGTTGTTCCGTGTTGCATCAATACAACTGAAATAATAGTCAAAACGACTAATTTGGTATAAACCATTAAATCTTCAATTTTACCCATTCCATTAACACTCCAAATGTTAATTAATGTAAAAAGACCAATTACACCAATTGCAATTCCTTTTCTAATCCAAATATTATCCGAAAAATCCGTACTACTAATGGCATAAGAAGAAAAAGTATAAGCATATAATGCTAAAGTACTGATGTAGCCAAAAATAATAAACCAACCTATTACAGATGCTGAAAAATGAGATTTAGGATAAGTCTTTTTAAAAAAAGAATACGTTGCTCCTTCATCGCGATAATACAGTCCTAATTTCACATAAGAATATGCAGCCAAAGAGGCAATTAATCCACCAATAATAATAGCAATTGGTGTTAAATTTCCAATCATTGATACCGAAATGCCAAGGATGGTGAAAATTCCACCACCAACCATTCCTCCTAAAGCAATAGCAATTAATTCTGCTAATCCTAAATTTTTATTTCTTTTTCTATGAATACTCATTCTTTAAATTTCAAATAGGTCTTTTGGTATTGCGTGAAATCCTGTTAATTTCACTATATCTTCTATAACTTCAACTTTAACTAATTCTGATGTATAAACAGTAAATTCTCTAGGAAAAATATCCAAATTAATTTTTACATCTTTTATTCCTTTTAGCGATAGTACTTTGTTATTAATTCTTTCTAGGTCTTTTTGATCTTTTGCATTTGTGCTAAAAATTTTTCCATGATTTCCTGGTATTATATTTTCTGATAGTAAACTCATTTTATTCTTTTGTTAATTTAAATGTTAATAATGTGTGATGATTTGTTGTACTCATTAGAACACCATTTTTGTATTTATATTCGCTCAAGTGTCCGTTTTTGGGATTTGTTATTTGATATTCATTAATTCCTATATTTTTTATTGGTTTCTTTAAATTGTCAAATTCTGAAAATATATTTGTCAACCCTTTTGGCTCACTATAATATAACAGAGCACCTGAAAATGGAATTTTATCTAGAAATTTTGAAGAATGCCCGTTTTTTGTTATTGAATAGTAATCACCAATTTTTTCTGTTTTGCTAGTGGAATGAATTTTTCCATTTACATATGTTGTCACAGAACTATAGAATAATTCATTATTTTTATAAGTACAATTTAATTTATATTTTAAGTCTATACTAATAAAAAGTTTTACTTTAACTTCACTTATTACTTCAATTTGAAAAGCATCTTTGTTTGATGTTTTAGTTACCTTTAAGTCACCAATATAACTATTATTTGACATTATTTTATAATGTAAAGTTTGTGAATTTACAATACAAGAGAATAATAGGAATAAAAAAAATATTTTTTTCATCTTTTAAAATTAATTGTTTATAAATTCATACGCTTCATTAATCTGAGAAACATCGAAGTAGCGTTCTAATCTACCTTTGCTCGCTCTTTTAAAAAATAAATTATCAATTGGGATTAACATTTTAAAGCCTTTGAATGTGCAACAATTGCGATATGACATATATCTTTATAGTTTCTTAATAGCCAAGAGGTTGTTGTCGAGTATTTTAAGTTGTTTTGTCATAATATAAATATTTAAATGTAAATAATTGAAAGT
This sequence comes from Flavobacteriaceae bacterium, assembly GCA_046055745.1. Classification (GTDB taxonomy): domain Bacteria; phylum Bacteroidota; class Bacteroidia; order Flavobacteriales; family Flavobacteriaceae; genus Marifrigoribacter. Next base: position 3,300 of record JASFZG010000027.1, read on the forward strand.
ATTTATAGTAGACTACTATTTAATCAATTAATCTCAAGTGCCTCTTCAATTTTTTAATCATCTTCATAGATACGCAATTTGTTTTTTAATTTATTTATTTCATCCATTAACTTCATTTCATTTTTCAAAAAATTAAATACGATATCAATACCTTCCATATTTACATTTAATTCGTGATGAAGCCTAATCATTTTTTCAAGATCTCCTATTTTATCTTGATTAATAAATTTGCTTTGATCAATTGTTTCAATTTCTATGAGCCCTATGTTGTCTAAAGCATCAAAAAATGAAAACTCAATTTTGTAGTGGATGCAGAGTTTTTCTATGAGTATTAAATCTTGTGTTGCCATGTTATTTTATTTTTTTTAATTCTGCAAACAATTCTTTTTCCTTATCGGTTAATTTTGTAGGTATTTTAATGTGATAAGTGATTATTAAGTCTCCAAATTGATTGTCTTTTTTATAAATAGGAAAACCTTTTCCATTTAACTTTACTTTTGTTTCATTAGGTGTTTCAGGTGCAATTTTTAATTTTACTTTCCCTTTAAAAGTATCAATGGTTATTTCTCCACCTAAAACAGCAGTATATAAATCTAAATCAACTGATGCATATAAATTGTTTCCTTCTCGTTTAAATTGACTGTGATTTTTTATAGAAAACTTAATATACAAATCTCCATTTGGACCTCCATTTACTCCTTTTCCGCCTTTGTTATTTATTTTGATAACTTGACCATTTTCTACTCCTGCTGGAATTGTAAGTCTTATTTTACTATTATTAACAGTCAATATTTGTTTATGGGTTTCATAAACATCTTTTAAATTTAAATAAAGTTCTGCATTAAAATCTTGCCCTTTAAACCTTCTGCTACCTTGGCTCGAAGGTGTTCTTTTTCCACCAAACATTGAACTAAAATAATCTGAAAAATCTTGTTCTGAATATCCTTGATTTCTACTCGAATGATTTTGATGTTGAGATTGCTGTTGCTGTGCTTTTTCAAAATTTTCTCCATGTTTCCAATCTTTTCCGTATTTGTCGTACTTTTTCCTATTTTCCGTATTACTTAATACTTCATTTGCTTCATTAATCTCTTTAAATTTCTTTTCTGCTTCTTTGTTGTCAGGATTTAAGTCAGGATGATATTTTCGTGCTAATTTCCGATACGCCTTTTTTATTTCCTTATCGGTCGCCTTTTTTTTTATTCCTAATATTTGATAATAATCTACAAATGCCATTTATATTTTTTTATTTGCTTAATTAATTCAACATTCTGATTATGTTGAGCACTATAAGACATTAATAATATTCCTTTTTTCTATCATTAATTATATTAAAAAGTTCTGTTTCCTCTTTAGTACTGTAAATTACGCCTACCATACCTCTAATTCCGATGGAAATAGCCTCTTTTAAACTTATTTTTTTATTCGTTTATTACAGATATTCAATTGTTATTTTGAATACTATTTTTCAAGAACTTGAAAATACAATTTATTTAGTAATAATTATTGGTATCTATCTTCTCATTTTTTTTTCTAACTTTAAATTTACTATTATCTTCGTGCCTTTCTGAAAAGAGATACAAATGAATTTTAAAGGAAAAACAGTGTGGATTACAGGAGCTTCTTCAGGAATTGGGAAAGGGGTTGCTATTGAATTATCTAATAAAAAACTTCACCTAATTCTATCAGGAAGAAAAGAAAATGCACTAAATGAAGTAGCTGAAATTTGTCAAAATAACGGAAGTACAACGAGAGTTATTCCTTTTGATTTAGGTAATGAAAATTCGATAGTAGAAGCTGCAAAAACAGTTCTAGAAAAAGAATCTAAAATTGATGGATTGTATCATTTTGGAGGAATTAGTCAACGATCTTTTGTTAGCGAAACACCACTTTCTGTAGATCGTAAAATATTTGAAGTTAATTTCTTCGGAACGATTGCGCTTACCAAATTAGTGTTACCAACTTTAATTAAAAATGGTGGCGGTCAGATAGGTGTAACTACTAGTATCGTTGGAAAGTTTGGATTTCCTTATCGCTCGTCTTATTCGGCAACCAAACAAGCATTACATGGGTTTTTTGAAAGCTTGAGAGCAGAGAATGTACCTAATAATATTTTGGTTTCTATGATTATTCCTGGTCGAATTAAAACAAATATTTCGGTCAATGCAATTGGTAAAGATGGGAATGCTCATAACAAAATGGATGAAGGGCAAGATACCGGAATGGAAGTCGAAAAAGCAGCAAAGATTATCGTTAGAAGACTTCAGAGAGAGCGCAAAGAAATATTAGTAGGAGGAAGCGAATTAATTATGGTTCATATCCGTAGGTTTTTTCCTAGATTATACTATTATTTATCTTCTAGAGTTCAACCTTTATAATTATATTTGAAAACAGAAAAGCAAATATGAAAATTAACGGAATTCAACAATTAGGAGTAGGAGTCGAGAATGTTGACGAAGCATTTAAATGGTATCGGGAACATTTTTCAATGGATATTCTTATGTTTGATTCTGAAGAAACTGCCGAGTTGATGTTAACTCATACCGACGGAAAACCAAGAGATAGACGTGCTATCTTAGCCTTGAATATGGAAGGCGGCGGAGGATTCGAAATATGGCAACATACCGGAAAAAAACCAGCTATCATAGGTTTTGAAATTCAATTAGGAGATTTAGGAATCAATATTGGAGTACTAAAATCTGATAATGTCGAGGCAGCTTACAACAAATACAAAGCTTCTGGTTTAAATTTATTAGGAGAGATTTCTAAAGACCCTTCTGGAAACAAGCACTTTTATTTAAAAGATATCTACGGAAATCTATGGGAAATAAAAGAACATAAAGAAGTATTCAAAAAGGAAAAGGCTGTAAATGGTGGAGTTTTAGGAACTGTAATCGGTGTAAAAAGCATTGAAGCTTCTCTAAAAGTGTATCGAGATATTTTGGGTTATGATGTTGTGGTGTATGATGAATCAGGAACCTTTAACGATTTTTCAGAAATAACTGGAGGAACCAATGAATTTAGAAGAGTTTTATTAAGACATTCTGATAATAAGAATGGTGCATTCTCTGCATTGTTTGGAAAAACTGAAATAGAACTAGTTCAAGTTATAAATAGAGAACCTATAGATATTTACAAAAATAGAATTTGGGGAGACCCAGGATTTATACATCTTTGTTTTGATATCAACGAAATGGATGATTTACGAGAAAAAGTAAAAGAAGAAGGATTTTCATTTACGGTAGACAGCGCCAAAGCAATGGATACTTTTGATATGGGAGAAGCAGCAGGAAATTTCGCCTACATTCAAGCACCAGAAGGAACTTTAATTGAGTTTGTTGAAACTCATAAAATTCCTTTGGTTAAGAAAATAGGTTGGTATATCGATTTAAGAAAACGGGGTACACATCCTTTATCCAACTGGATTTTACGAATGTTTCGTTTTATGCGAGTGAAGTAAGAAATACAAAATATTTTAAACCAAAAAAGCTTATTCCTTCATTTTTTCTGCACTGCTCTACTCATAAGCTTCATCGTGAACATTCGCAACAGCACGCCCGCTAGGATCATTCAAATTCTTAAAACTCTCATCCCATTCTAATGCTATCTTTGTACTACAAGCAACCGAAGCTTCTTGTGGAACCGACCAAGCTGCAGTATCACTTGGAAAATGTTCTGTAAAAATTGATCGGTAATAAAATTCTTCTTTACTAGTTGGTGGCTGAATCGGGAATTTATAATGAGCATTGGCTAATTGCTCATCGCTTACTTCTTTTTCTACCATTTTTTTTAAGGTATCAATCCAACTATAGCCTACACCATCACTAAACTGTTCTTTTTGCCGCCAAGCCACAGATTCAGGAAGCATATCTTCAAAAGCTTTTCTTAAAATCCATTTTTCCATACGTTCTCCATTGATCATTTTATCTTCCGGGTTAATTCGCATTGCCACATCCATAAATTCTTTATCTAAAAATGGAACTCGCCCTTCAATTCCCCATGCAGCCAACGATTTGTTAGCACGAAGACAATCGTACATATGAAGTTTATCTAATTTCCGAACGGTTTCTTCATGAAATTCTTTTGCGGAAGGTGCTTTATGAAAATACAAGTATCCTCCAAAGATCTCATCGGCTCCTTCACCAGAAAGTACCATTTTAATTCCCATTGCCTTTATCGCTCTTGCTAATAGATACATAGGAGTGGAAGCACGAATGGTAGTAATATCGTAAGTTTCTAAATGATAAATAACATCACGTAAGGCATCAATTCCTTCTTGAATAGTAAATTTTATTTCGTGATGAACTGTATCTAAATGATCGGCTACTTTTTGAGCTGCAGCTAAATCTGGCGAACCTTCCAATCCAATTGCAAAGGAGTGGAGTTGTGGATACCAAGCTTTATCTTGGTCATTACTTTCAATTCGTTTATTTGCATATTTTTTAGCGATTGCTGAAGTGATAGAAGAATCCAATCCACCAGAAAGCAACACTCCATAAGGGACATCACTCATTAATTGTCTGTGTACTGCAGCTTCCAAAGCATCTTTTAATTTTTGAATATTGGCTTCATTATCTTTTACTGCATCGTATTCTTTCCAATCTCTATCGTACCATTTTTTTAATTCTCCATCGGAATTATGTAAATAATGTCCAGGAGGGAAGAGTTCTATTTTTGTGCAAATACCTTCTAGAGCTTTTAATTCGGAGGCTACATAAAATGTTCCGTTTTCATCCCATCCCATATATAATGGAATGATCCCCATATGATCTCTAGCAATAAAATATTCGTCTTTTTCAACATCATAGATGGCAAAGCCAAAGATGCCATTGAGCTCATCTAAAAATGAAATTCCCTTTTCTTTATATAAAGCAAGAATCACTTCACAATCTGATTGTGTTTGGAAATTATAAGAGCCTTCAAACTGTTTGCGTAATTCTAAATGATTATAAATCTCACCATTGGCAGCCAATACTAAATTTTTATCTTCTGAAAATAAAGGTTGTTTCCCAGAAGTAGGATCTACAATCGCTAATCGTTCATGAGACATTATTGCTTTGTCATTGTTGAAAATCCCACTCCAATCAGGTCCTCGATGCCTAATGTTTTTTGACATTGCTAAAACTTGGGGTCTTATTTTTTCTGAAGATTGCTTTAGGTTAAAAGCACATACAATTCCGCACATAATTTATTTATTCCTGCGTAGGCAGGAATCTGTTTTTAAAGGTTAGTGTTTTTCTGTGTTACCAATTATTTGGTTTTACTGTTATTAGTTATTTTAATGTTCCTGCCTTCGCAGGGAATAGGCAAAAAAAAAGCCTGTCAAGAAAAACTTGACAGGCGTATATATTCTCGACAAGTTTTTGTTAAGGTTTGTAATTATTATTTAAATTATTATAAAACATTGTCGTTTGTGTTATTATTTGTTTTGTAAATATAGGATTAATTTTTGAATATTCTAATTTCAAATTAAATGTACTTAACGTAATTTTGGAAAATCATTAGGATTTACTTCATTCATCATCTCATATACTTTTTCAAAAACATCTTCTATTTGAGGCTTTGAAAAATAGTCGCCATCGGTTCCATAAGCCGGTCGGTGTGCCTTAGCTGTTAGGGTTTGTGGCTTACTATCTAAATACTGATATCCGTTTTGATTGTCTAATATTTCAGATAAAATATAAGCGGAAGCTCCACCAGGAACATCTTCATCAATCACCAATAATCGATTTGTTTTAGCTACACTTTTTACCATATCTTGATTGATATCTAAAGGAAGTAAAGTTTGAATGTCAATTACTTCAGCATCAATACCAACTTGTTGTAGCTCTTTTGCAGCTTCTTTAACCACTCGTAATGTACTTCCGTAAGAAACCAAAGTAATATCAGTTCCTTCTTTAACAGTTTCTACCACCCCAATTGGAGTTCTGAATTCTCCTAAATTGTTCGGCATTTTTTCTTTTAAACGATAACCGTTCAAGCATTCAATAACAATTGCTGGCTCGTCAGTTTCTAATAAAGTATTGTAAAAACCAGCTGCTTTGGTCATATTTCTAGGAACTAAAATATACATTCCTCGAAGTAGGTGAATCAGTCCGCCCATTTGCGAACCACTGTGCCAAATTCCTTCCAGTCGATGCCCACGAGTACGAACAATTAACGGTGCTTTTTGTTTTCCGTTGGTACGGTAACGTGTAGTAGCCAAATCGTCTGTTAAGGTTTGAATACAATACATTACATAATCCAAATACTGAATTTCTGCAATAGGTCTCAAACCACGTAAAGACATCCCGATTCCTTGTCCAATGATGGTCGCTTCTCTAATTCCAGTATCTGCAATTCGCAATTCTCCATATTTATCTTGAAGTCCTTCTAACCCTTGATTTACATCACCAATTTTCCCTGCATCTTCTCCAAAAATTAAAGCGTTTGGATGGTTCTTAAAAATAGTATCAAAATTATCACGGATAACTAATCGCGCATCTACATCTTCTGAAGTGTTGGAATAAGTAGGTAATATTTCATTTACTGAAGTAGCGTTATTGATAGCTTCAGAATATAAATGTGCACTGTATTTTGGTTGAATGATTTCAAAATAATTCTCCACCCAATCTTTTAGTTGTTTCTTTTCTACCGAACTTTCAGCAACCACGTAACGCAATGCTTTTCTTGCTGCTCCAATAATATCTTTTCGTAAAGGTTCTTTATCTGAAGAAAGGTCGTTGACTAGTTTTTCAATAAATATTTTGTTGGAACTAGTACTTGCTAAATTATTTAGTAAAACTAATAATTCCTTTTGTTCTTGTTTTTGAGGAGCTACAAATGCTTTCCAGGCTTCTTTTTTACCTTCTCTTACTGCTTTTACGCATTCTTTTTCTAAAGTAGTAAGTTCATCATCGGTTGCTAGATTATTTGAAATAATCCATTCTCGTAATTTTACGTTGCAATCATTTGCTGCTTCCCAATCTAATCTTTCCTTATTTTTATAGCGTTCGTGTGATCCACTAGTAGAATGTCCTTGCGGTTGTGTTAGCTCGTTTACATGAATTAAAACAGGAACATGCTCCTCACGTGCAACAGTAGCAGCTTTTTGATATGCTTCAATTAGGGCGGGATAATCCCAACCTTTTACTCGAATAATTTCATAACCGTTTTCGGTTTCAGTACGTTGGAAACCTTTTAGTATTTCTGAAATATTCTCTTTGGTAGTTTGATATTTTGCGTGTACTGAAATCCCATATTCATCATCCCAAACACTAATCACCATGGGTACTTGAAGTACTCCTGCAGCATTGATAGTTTCCCAAAATAACCCTTCGCTAGTACTTGCATTTCCGATGGTTCCCCAAGCTACCTCATTTCCGTTGATAGAAAAATTAGTCTTATTAGTGATTCCATTTACATTTCTATAAATTTTTGAAGCTTGTGCTAAGCCTAATAAACGAGTCATTTGTCCAGCAGTAGGAGAGATGTCGGCACTACTATTTTTTTGTGTTGTTAGGTTTTTCCAACTTCCGTCTTCTTCTAAACTATGAGTTGCAAAATGTCCTCCCATTTGCCGACCTGCACTCATTGGATCTGCTTTAATATCTGTATGACCGTATAATCCTGCAAAAAATTCTTGAATAGTTAGCTTCCCAATCGCCATCATAAAGGTTTGATCACGATAATAACCACTACGCCAATCTCCATTTTTAAAAGATTTTGCCCAAGCCAATTGCGGTACTTCTTTACCATCACCAAAAATCCCAAACTTTGCTTTTCCTGTTAATACTTCTCGACGTCCTAAAAGACTACATTCACGGCTTGTAACAGCAATTTTATAATCGGATAAAACTTCAGATTTAAAATCTTCGAAGGATAGCTTGTTCTTTATATCTGGATTTGTTTGCATAGCTTAAGGGAGGTATTAGATCATGCAAAAGTAGTGAAAATGGAGATTTTATGCAATCCCTATTTTCAGTAGAAAAGAAATGTATTCATTAATAATAATGGATATTATAAAAATATTAATATAATGCAATAAAAGCATGTTATGACTAAGAAAAACTCAATTATTGCTCAATTATACTAAATTAAAAAAAATAAGAATAAGAATGTTTTCAGAATAAAAAATTGAACCTATTCTATCCCTTTTTTGCCTGCTGCGATTCCTTTAATAATGATTAATCTAACTAACATTACATACGGAAAACCATGTAAAACTACATCAAACCAATCCATTGGACCCATTCCTTCAGCACCACCAAGTATCCATTTTACTTTTCCGAAGATATGTGGTTCTGGGAAAAAGGGAGCCAATCCTAAGGTTAAACAAATTAATATTACTGTTCGCCAATTATTAAATATTTCCATAACTATAATTTTTAATTAATACCATTTCCGAGAAAATAATCCGAATAAAGTGTGTATGTCTATTGTGATGATAAATCGTATCTTCTCTTCGTAATTTGATTGTGCTATTTCCCAACCTAAATTTGAATATACAGGAAAAAACACTTCAAAATAATCTTCAACTAAACTTAATCTAATTCCGCTATCGTATAGCGTTTTGGTTTTTAAGTTTTTATTATTCACAAAACCAACATCGCCGTATACTTGTATCCATCTCCAAATATTGGTACTCACATTCATTGTCGTCATCCAAGTATTTGAAAAACCTGGATCCAGTTTAGATTTGAATCCTCCTTCTGCAACAATCAATTGCTGACTAAAAAAGCCAGTATCATCACTTCTTCCGTAATAATTATAATCAAAAAGATAGTCGGTTGGTCGGTCTAAGGCAAAGCTGAAATAATCATCATTTATATCTGATTTATTCTTTATAAAAATTCCTGCAAAAATTCGAATATCAATTTTCCGGTTATTATTAAAGAGCTTTCTATATTTTAAAGTAGTTGAGATTTTACTAAATTCTGAAGATAATTGATAATCGACAACAGCACGATAATGATTAATCAGGTTTGGATTGGAAAATACATAACTTATGTCAAATACACTGTAGTTAGGTGTCTCTAGTGGTTTGTCGGGGTTTTTATCTCTTTCAACCGTTACATTTCTTACATTAATGAAATGTCTTTTATTACTTCTTAGGTCTTTACTGTCTCTAAAGCCAATGGTTGCAAAAGGACTAAAACGCTTGAAAAATAAGCCTTCATCATAAGAAAAATAATTTCCTGAAACTCCAAATCTATAAAAATATAGGTTTCCAAATTCAGGCATTTTTTTATAGGTTAGCGATGCACTACCTACAATGGTTTTAGATTTAAAAGCATATAAAGGTTCTAGCTTGTATTGAAAATCTTTTCTATGTATAGTTTTATTATATAATTTTGGACCTAAAGCTAGTCCGTCATAGACATTATAACTGTATTCGGGCATTAAAAATATCTGATTATACTTAGGGTTTTCTACATCTTTAAAAACTTTAATCTGAATAGGCTTATTTAAAAAACCTTTGACCTTTTTGTAGTTGTTTCGTTCATTATTTTCAGGAATATTACTTTCATAATTTAAAGCAATTTGGCGAATATCTTTAGAAGGTAATGTAACGATAACAGTCGAATCTACTGGCGCTAACCATTTTTTATAAACTATTTTATTTTTGTTGATTCCATAAACTGAAATAGGTAATGAAGTATTGCGCTTATTAACCACGGTAACCTGCACCGAGTCCTTCATTTTCTTAACATCTTTTAAAGTGTAATCAATGGTACTTCTGTTATCCACAAAATCTTTAAAAAACCAATCTACCGATTTATCGGTGTTTTTTTCAAGGTATTTTTTAAATTCAAAAGAGTTGATAGCTTTCAATTCATTTTCAGAAAAAAACTGTTTGATACTTTTTAATACTGCATCATTTCCAAGATAATCTGAAAGGTATGCCAATCCCTTTCCGCCGTAATAATCACTAGCAATATTTTTATTGAATTTGAGCAAGGAATCTCTAGAAGTTGTGATTTTTTGATGTAAATTATTTCGTGACATATTCAGGTATAAAAATGAATATTGGTCATTTAACTCCAATTCTGAAGCGTGAAATAAACGAGCTAACCACAAATTACTCAAGTTCCCTAAAATTTTCATATCAGGATAGTAAGTATCTACATATTCCATCATTAAATATACCTGGAAAGCGCCAATTAACCAGTGATCTTCACGAGGATTTACTACTAATGTGCTTTCTAGGTAATTACGACTAATAATTTTCATCATCTCTATATCATACTCAAAACCATTAGGAAATGGACTAATAAATTCTGGTAATAAATTAAGACCGTAAACTGGATTTCTTTTATAATCTATTTCAGAAATCATCATTTTATCGAAAGGATAGTCACCCAATTTATTATCTAAAAACTGTACAACACGGTCAATAATTAATGCTTTTACTGGCGGAGTTATGTTTTTATGGGTACGATTGGTAGTAACTTCTAATTTATCGGTTGCAACAGTTTCAAAATCGGAAGCCTTTAGTAATTGTAACTTTACCTGCATTCTGTTTTCACCTCTTAAGTGGAAAATCCTTTTATCTTTTTGAAAGGTATCTGAAGCAACTTCAAGGTCTGAAATAATTGTGAAAAAATTTGGCACTTCAAAATGAATGTCAAATGTAGAAGGATAGAGGTAGCTATCGTTTAAATCTTTATTACTATAATAATGCCATTCGCCGTCAAAAACTGCGGGCGATATATACCAATATCTTATTTTAAAATCACCATTTTTAGTTACACCGTAACGTGTAAATTTATCGTATGGAATTACAATATTGTATTCTAAATTTATTGTATAAGTTTCGCCTGGTTGAAGAGTTTTGTCTAAATCTATATGAATGATATCTGCCGCATCACCTCTTTGCCAATTTAAAGGTTTGTTTTGACTATTTTTAATGCTAATAATATTAGAATGCCCTCGGTTTTTGTTTTTTTCAAAATGAAATGAACTCTGGTAATTTTCAGCAAAACGCTTTCCTAAAGGCGTGGTTTTACTAGAAAAACTATTTGCCCAATCGTTTAAAAATATTTCATTTAAAGAAGCATTAGAATGGTTTTTATAAACTATTTGTTGCTTAATAGTTATTGTTTTTAATTCAGGTTCCAGCGAAGCATCAATAGTAATATGATGTTGTGCTTGAACTAATGAACTAAGTAATAACCCAAATAATATGATGAAATATTTTATCTTCAACTATCTTTTTAAAAATTTTAAAACGGATTGGTTTGGAATATTCGTCTTTATATAAAACAAGCCACTTTGTAAAAACGATACATCTAGGTTGGTTTTATGGTTCTCAGAAGTAAAATGAAGCACTTCTTGTCCTAAAGTATTATAGATTGAAAATAGTACTTGATTTGAATATTCTTCAGAAATATCAATGTTTAACCAGCTATCTACTAAGGTGTTATCTAAATAAATTAGCTTCTTATAAGTAAAATCTGTATTGCTTAATACAACAAATTCTTTATTAGTTTCTAATTGCATAATTATGGGTAAATGATCACTCATACTAAACAAATTATTCCGAAGTGATTGACTAAATTCTCCAACACAAGTTTCATCACTTATATCCATATTATAACAATTCCCATTATTCCCGAAGGGTTTATAACTATCTGTAACATACTTTAATTTAGCATCTGTCATCATATTTTCTGAAAAAGTGATGAAATCAAACCGATCATCCAAACCACCACCTGCTCCAGCTCCAAAAGGACCAGAATCTATTCGAGTACTTTGTGAGTGAATATTTTGATAAGTATCGTTATTATGCCAAGAACCAGGAGTATCTATTGGGTCTAACATAATTATAGCATTTGTTGGATCTAATAATTCTTGATAAGCAGGCTCGGTTGAAGTGTATAAATTAAAATCTCCTGCAAAAATCACAAATGAATTAGGATCTAAAGTTTCCAAATGAGAAGTTAATTCGGTAACCATTTGTAATCGTAATTCTTTATTTGCTGTTCCTTGACTAGATTTTAAATGTGTAACAAAAATATTTATTATTATTGGGTCAACATCTTGATCTACCGTATTAAGTTTTAAAACATATTTATTAATATCTCTAACGGTAGTAGTAATTATTTCTGAAGATTCTAAACTAAATTTATTGGTTTTGTAAAATATAAGCTGCTGTAAATCTGCACTACCAGATTGGTTATCTACAAAATTTGCTCTTGAATAGGTGGTTGATTCGCTGTTTAATGTAATATCAAGGATATCATCAGCACCTTCTTCACTTTGCAATTCACAAACCATAAAAATATCGGGTTGAAATTCTGCTAATATATTCTTTAAAATTTCTGGACGCCCTCCAGGAGAAGCCTCGGGAAATTCCAACAAATTATAAAACATAGTGTTGATGATTTCTTGAGCTGATATTGTGTAACTAAACAGAATAAAAGCAATGTAAATTATATTCTTCATATTATGGGGGAGAATTAATTTATTATTAAAAGTTTGGACTCAGATTGTATTTTTTATAGAAATTATCCAGTATATCCAACACTTCGTCTTCAGTATCAACCAAATCCACAAGGTGTAAATCGTCTGGGCTTATATTTCCGTAAGATTTTAATAAAGTACCTTTGATCCAATCAACCAATCCACTCCAAAAATCGGTTCCCACTAAAATAATAGGGAATTTTCCAATTTTATGTGTTTGAATTAAGGTTAGTGCCTCAAAAAATTCATCTAAAGTTCCAAAACCTCCTGGCATTACCACAAAGCCTTGCGAATATTTTACAAACATTACTTTACGAACAAAAAAGTAATCAAAATCGATACTTTTATCACTATCGATATACGGGTTGTCGTGCTGCTCAAAAGGAAGTACAATATTTAATCCAACAGAAGTTCCACCAGCATTATGTGCTCCTTTATTACCAGCTTCCATGATTCCAGGGCCACCTCCAGTAATTACTCCATAGCCATGTTCGGCTAGTTTTTTTGCAATATTCTCAGCTAATTGATAATATTTATCTTCTGGTTTTGTTCTTGCAGATCCAAATATAGATACACATGGGCCAATTTTACTTAATTTTTCATAACCACCTACAAACTCACCCATGATTTTAAATATTCCCCACGAGTCGTTTGTTTTTACTTCATTCCAATTTTTTGGATTTCTTTCTTTTTTCATATGTATTGCCCGAGAAAGCGGGATGCTTATTTTGTATTTTAGTTATTCAATGAATGCTTACAATTACTGCCTACTGAAGACTGTTTGCTGAAAAAATTGAGCAAGCTAATGTAATTCTTTTTTAAGGAATTTTGCAGTATGACTATTCTTGATTTTTATAATTTCTTCAGGGGTTCCTTTGGCTAAAATTTTTCCGCCTCCTTTTCCTCCTTCTGGACCAATATCAATGATATAATCTACCGTTTTTATAACATCTAAATTATGCTCAATTATTAAAACAGTGTTTCCTTTATTAACCAATTCATTAAGCACATTTAGAAGTACTCTAATATCTTCAAAATGAAGCCCAGTAGTTGGTTCATCTAAAATATAAAATGTATTTCCGGTATCTCTTTTTGAAAGTTCGGTTGCTAATTTTATTCGTTGTGCTTCTCCTCCAGAAAGGGTGGTGGATTGTTGTCCAAGGGTTATATACCCTAATCCAACATCTTGTATGGTTTTTAATTTTCGGTAGATCTTCGGAATGTGCTCAAACAGAATACAAGCATCTTCAATAGTCATTTCTAAGACATCGTAAATGGATTTTCCTTTGTACTTTATTTCTAAAGTTTCACGGTTGAAGCGTTTTCCTTGACAGGTTTCACATTCTACATAAACGTCTGGTAGAAAATTCATTTCGATAACCCGTAAACCTCCTCCTTTACAGGTTTCACAGCGACCTCCAGTGACATTAAAACTGAAACGTCCCGGTTTATAACCACGAATCATCGCTTCAGGAACTTTAGCAAAAAGATTTCTTATTTCTGAAAATACACCTGTGTAAGTAGCAGGGTTGGAGCGAGGCGTTCTACCAATAGGTGATTGGTTGATATCAATAACTTTATCAATGTTTTTTAAACCATCAATCTTTTTATACGGCATTGGTTTTTTAACACCGTTAAAGAAAAAAGCATTTAAAATTGGGTATAAAGTTTCGTTGATTAAAGTAGATTTTCCGCTTCCTGAAACTCCTGTTACTCCAATCATTTTTCCTAAAGGAATTTCAATAGAAACATTTTTTAAATTATGTCCTGTTGCTCCTGTAAGTTTTAAGGTTTTCCCGTTTCCTTTTCTCCTTTTCTTCGGAATTGAAATTTCTTTTCTCCCGTTTAGATAATCAGCTGTTAATGTGTTGTGTTTTAAAATTTCTTTGGGTGTGCCTATAGAATCTATTTCACCACCGTGTTTTCCAGCTGCAGGACCAATGTCAATCACATAATCAGCACATTCTATCATTTCTTTATCATGCTCAACGACGATGATGGAATTACCAATATCTCTTAATTTAATTAAAGATTGAATTAATTTCTCATTGTCTCGTTGGTGTAATCCAATACTCGGTTCATCTAAAATATAAAGCACTCCAACCAATTGCGAACCAATTTGAGTTGCCAATCTAATTCGTTGTGCTTCACCTCCCGAAAGAGATTTAGAACTGCGATCTAATGCTAAATAATTTAATCCAACGTCCAATAAAAACTGAAGCCTGTTTTTTACTTCCTTGATAATTTCTTCCGCAATTTTAAGTTGTGTTTTTGAAAGATGTTTGTGTAAATCGTGGAACCATTCCGATAAATCAACAATATCCATATGTGCTAATTCTGCAATATTTTTATCGTTTACTTTAAAATATAATGATTCTTTTCTCAATCGTGCTCCGTGACAATCTAAACAATCCACGTGATCCATATAATCTTTTGCCCAACGTTTTAGAGATCTAGATTCGTTATCTTCAAAAGTACTTTTTAAGAAAGTTACGATGCCTTCAAAATCAATTTTATAGCTTCTTGTGATTCCTAGAGTTTTTGATTCAACTTCAAATTTATCATTGGTTCCGTAGAAAATAACATCTACGGCTTCCTTCGGAATTTTATTAAAAGGATCACTTAATTTAAAATTATAGCGTTGTGCGATTAATTCTAACTGTTTAAATATCCAATTTTGTTTTTGAGATCCTTGAGGCGCTAATGCCCCTTGGTTGATAGAAAGACTCTTATTTGGAACAATTTTTTTAAGATTCACTTCATATAATTTTCCGAGTCCTTTACATTTTGGACACATTCCTTTTGGAGAATTGAAAGAGAAATTATTAGGCTCCGGATTTGGATATGAAACTCCACTTGAAGGACACATTAAGGACCGACTAAAAAAACGTGTTTTATCGGTTTCATTATCCAGAACCATCAATACATCTTCACCGTGATACATAGCTGTGATGATGGTTTCAGAAAGGCGTTTGGTATTATTTATTTCTGAAGTGATTTTAAGTCGGTCAATCACAATCTCAATATCATGCGTTTTATAACGGTCAAGTTTCATTCCGCTAACAATGTCTCTCACTTCACCATCCACTCTTACTTTTACAAATCCTTGTTTGGCTATTTGTTGAAATAACTCCCGATAATGTCCTTTTCTAGAACGAATAACTGGTGCTAAAACCGAAACTTTCTTATTGTCAAAATCCGAAATAATTAAATTCTGTATTTGTTCGTCACTATAGCTGACCATTTTTTCACCAGTATTAAAACTGTAGGCATCACTTGCTCTAGCGTAAAGAAGCCGTAAGAAATCATAAATTTCGGTAATGGTTCCAACGGTAGATCGTGGACTTTTACTAGTGGTTTTTTGTTCAATGGCAATTACAGGAGAAAGCCCTTCAATTTTATCAACATCTGGACGTTCTAGTCCTCCTAAAAACTGACGAGCATAAGCAGAAAAAGTTTCTATATAACGACGTTGTCCTTCCGCGTAAATAGTATCAAAGGCTAATGAAGATTTTCCACTTCCCGAAAGCCCGGTAATTACTACCAATTGCTCTCTTGGAATGGTCACGTCAATGTTCTTTAAATTATGAACTCTTGCGCCGTAAACTTCAATATTCCCTTCGTTTTTTGCCATAGCTTGCAAAGGTAATTAAATTACTTCTGAAATAATTTGAGGTGTTGTTTTTTATTCTCAGAAAGCCGTGAAGTTGCAAAGAATATTTTAGAATTTTAATTTCATGAGATAGCAACAGTATTCGTGCTTCACACTTCGTTAAGATATTTGATTGTAATTATGAATTTATCTCTTTCGAAAGAAACTGATAAAAAGTGGTAGCCAAATAGAAAATAATACTTACTACTGAAGCAAAGCTAATAATTAATAAGAATATTGGTAAGTTGAACAGTAGGAAGCCTAAAGGGAGTAAAACCCCAAATAATATTAAAAACAAAAAGATTCCATATAAGTACTTAAGAAGCGAAGGCATATCTGTATTTACATCTTCTTGAAGTTGAAATAATTTTGGCATAATATCATTAGACATATAATCTCCTAACTTAGATAGAAAGACTTCGTTAAATGATGAGTCCTCAAATACTTCTGGATCAATAGAATTGGCTAATGACATTATTTTATCTTGATGTCTTTCAAAAACAGATTCAATATCTAATGTTTCTTTGTAGATTCCATATTTATAGCCAAAATAATATAAAAGCCCAGACCCACATTTGTGTTCTAACCATTTTTCAATGATGGCTTTATCGTAAATTTTTGGGAACTGAATGTTCTTTGGAAGTTTCTTTTCCTTAGGCTTTGTCATTAATAAGGATTTCAATTCCAAATATAAATTCTCAGTATCTCCATAATGGTGACTTTCTTGAAGAAATTCGATTGCCAATTTAGATTTACCTTTATAAAACTCTTTTACTTCAAAAAAATTAAGTCCCTCATATTCATCATCTATATAATCTTTAAGTCCAGGAAGCCACATTTTGGATTGTAATAATAATCCAATAATCTCTCTAAAATTATGCATTTTCTGAGTAATTTTACTCAAACTATCAATAATAATGATTCGATTATTTTTTAATCCTAATGCAGAAAAAGCCAAATAAACCATAATAATAGCAGCAAGAAAACCACTAATGCTAATAAAAATGGTGGAAATTTCTGTTAAAGTAGCTGTAAATTCTAGATTAGTATTGCTTTTTTGCCAAAGAAGAAAAACAAGGGTAATACAAAGAAGACCACTAAAAACAAGTGGTATCAAGGCAAAAAAATCCCTAAAGAATGGTTTCTTCTTCATAAGTATAATAAAAAATTAAAGTTGGGGTGTTTATTTTTGAACTTTAATCTCTTAATTGAAATTTAGTTTGGGGTACCAAAAATAAGGCTTTTTCAATTATCTTGTAGTAAAAAGACTACAATTCGCTGAAACGCAAGGATTTTCGATAAAGTGTAATATAGTAAAAGTTTAATAACCAACTGCAGTATCATCACCACGTCGGTCTGCTCCGCCTTCTAATTTTCCGTTAGATAAGACTCTAATTCCATCTACTTTTCCAATAATAGTAGAATTTTTTTCTTCCACTTTATATCCTTTAGAAACAAGATATTGCAAGGAATCTTTTGGAAAAGAATCAGGTTCAAAACGCACCACATCGGGCAACCATTGATGATGGAATCTTGGAGCATCTACTGCTTCTTGCATGTTCATATCAAATTCATATACATTCAATATAGTTTGCAATACGGAAGTAATGATTGTAGAGCCTCCTGGAGTTCCAACAGTCATCCAAAATTCACCATCTTTTTCCACCAAAGTTGGCGTCATAGAACTCAACATTCTTTTTTGTGGAGCGATGGAATTTGCCTCACCACCTACAAGGCCATAAATATTAGGTTCGCCTGGTTTTGCACTAAAATCATCCATTTCATTATTTAAGAAAAAACCAAGTTCTTTAGAATATAATTTAGAACCATAAGCGCCATTAAGAGTTGTGGTTACTGCAATTGCGTTTCCAAATTGATCTACGATGGAATAATGAGTAGTTTCAGAACTTTCATAACCAGGAATACTTCCATAACTCAAACTATCTGACGAAGTAGCTTTGTCAAATGAAAAATCAATCATTCTGGTTTTTAAATATTCATCACTTATTAATGTTTCTGAAGGAATATCAACAAAATCAGGATCACCTAAATAATAACTTCTATCTGCATAGGCACGGCGTTCCGCTTCCGTAATTACTTGAATGGTTTTGGTGCTATTATGTCCATAGCTTTTAATTGGATAGGGCTCAATAAATTTTAATATTTGAGCTAAGCAAATTCCCCCACTTGAAGGTGGTGACATAGAAATTACTTTCAGGTTTTTATAATTAAACACCACTGGTTCCCGCCATTCTGCTTCGTAAGCATTCATATCCTCCATCGTGATAATTCCATTTTTTGATTGAATGAAATCTACTAATTTCTTCGCGGTTTCTCCCTTGTAAAATTCCGACCTTCCATTTTCAGAAAGTCTTTTTAGAGTGTTTGCAATAGCACTATTTATAATGGTATCACCTTTTTTATAAGCTTCGGTGTAAATAGAATTTTCTCCATTAGTTTTTAAAAATATTTCTTTAAAATGAGCAATTCTATTAGCTTGGTAATGGGTAACGATGTATCCTTTTTCTGCTAATTCTATCACAGGAGCTAAAATTTCTTCAATAGGCAGAGAGCCTAATTTTTCGTGTACTGCAAAAACACCTGCAATCGTTCCTGGCACTCCAACTGCTAAAGGACCTGTTTTACTTTTTTCTGAAATAAAATCACCGTTATCATCCAAATACATATCTCTATGAGCTGCTATTGGAGCTTTTTCACGATAATCCAAAGCACCTATTTCGCCATATTGTGTACGATAAACCATAAATCCTCCACCTGCTAAATTCCCTGCTACTGGAAATGAAACTGCCAAAGCTAATTCGGTGGCAACCATTGCATCGAAAGCATTTCCACCTTTTTTTAATATCTGAATTCCAATTTTCGAAGCTTCTTCTCTTGCTGAAACCACCATTGCTTTATCGGCTATGATGCTTTTTTTGGCTTCAATAATTGCTTCGATTTTTGTTTCTGAAGATGTAATTGAAGCTTCCTTTATTTCTTGTTTGCAAGAAATAATAAATAGGACAATCAATAGGGGAAGTATTTTTTTCATAAGTTTTCTAATTCAATAAGTTTGTTTTTTGAAAAAGCTTGTAATTCAATAAAAAAGGAAGTGAATTCTTCTTCAAATTCGCTGTAAAATTCTTCTAATTCGATAACAGCGAAATTCATTTTTGAAATATTCTTGGTTCGATAATTCATTTGGACTAATATCCTGCTAATACCTGAAACTGTTGCATAACTTAACAACCAATTATCAGAAATCATATAAGGCATCATTCGTTGGATTCTGGAGGGTAATACTTCGAAATCTTTCCGAAGTATTTTATAAAAATCTTGAACATATTCATCGAGAGGTTGTTGATGATATGTTTTCCAGTTTTTAGCTAAAAAGTGATCGTATAAAATATCTACAATAACACCGCTATAATGCCCATAGCTTTTATGTAATCTTTTAGTGCTTTTTCTAACGGTAGGATGTTGGTCTGTAAAACTGTCAATCCCTCTATGTAAAAGGATTCCTTTTTGAATTTCTAAAGGATATTTAGTGTATTTTTTTCCTTTAATGCCATCTGCAATAAAGTTCCCAATAGTAACTCCTTCGTTATCACCTGAAAGATATATATGCGCTAGAAAATTCATTTATTTATATATTCATTTCGGCTCCGCTCAATGAAGAACTATGCACTCTGAGCGGAGCCGAAGAGTACTCGGTGTATTGTTAGTATTATTAAAAATACACCAGCACAATTTACAAAAAGCTTAAGAAGTTTTTGCGATTTTAAAAGTATCTTTGCTAATCTTTATTTTTTATGAATAAATAGCAATAAAAAAACAAAATCATATATGACATTAATAAAGTCAATTTCAGGAATTAGAGGTACTATTGGTGGAGCGCAAGGCGATAATTTAACGCCCATAGATGCTGTAAAGTATGCAGCAGCTTATGGTAGCTGGGTAAAACAACAACGCGATAAAAAAGATTATAAAGTAGTGGTGGGTCGTGATGCTCGTATTTCAGGAAACATGATGCAACAATTGGTGATGAATACTTTAGTAGGAATGGGAATCCATGTGGTAGATTTAGATTTATCAACTACACCAACTGTTGAGATTGCTGTTACTTTAGAACATGCCGATGGAGGAATTATACTAACCGCAAGCCATAATCCAAAACAATGGAATGCGCTAAAATTACTAAATAAAGATGGGGAGTTTTTAAATGCTGTTGAAGGACAAAAAATCCTTGATTTAGCCGAAGAAGGAACCATAGAATTTTCTGAAGTAGATGATTTAGGAAAAATAACTTCCAATCAGGCTTATATAGATATTCATGTGGACGAAGTTTTAGACCTTGATTTGGTAAATGTGGAAGCAATTAAAGAAGCCAAATTTAAAGTGGTGGTTGACGCGGTTAATTCAACTGGAGGAATTGCGGTTCCTGCTTTATTAGAACGATTAGGTGTTCATCCAGTTAAATTATATTGTGATCCAACTGGTGAATTTCCTCATAATCCAGAACCTTTAAAAGAGCATTTAGGAGATTTAATGAAAATGGTGGTAGATGAACATGCGGACTTCGGAATTGTAGTAGATCCAGATGTTGATAGACTTGCATTCGTTGATGAAAAAGGAGAAATGTTTGGTGAAGAATATACCTTGGTTGCTGTTGCAGATTATGTGTTAAAAAACACATCAGGAAATACGGTTTCAAATATGTCATCGTCTCGTGCTTTGCGAGATATTACTCAAAAACATAACGGGGTTTACACAGCAAGTGCAGTAGGTGAAGTAAATGTGGTGGTAAAAATGAAGGAGACCAATGCAGTAATTGGTGGTGAAGGTAACGGAGGAATCATCTATCCAGAGTCTCACTACGGAAGAGATAGCTTGGTTGGAATTGCGTTATTTTTAAGTCATTTAGCAGATTTAAGAATGTCGGTAAGTTCACTTCGAAAGACTTATACTTCTTATTTTATGAGCAAGAAAAAAATTCAATTAACACCACAATTAGATGTAGATGCGCTGTTGAAAGCGATGGAAGAAAAATATGCTTCCGAAGATATAAACACACTTGATGGTGTAAAAATTGACTTTACTGAAAACTGGGTACATCTAAGAAAATCGAATACTGAACCAATAATTAGAATTTATACGGAAGCTAAATCACAAGCTGAAGCTGATGCATTGGCAGATAAAATTATTTCAGAAATTAAAGAAATTGCGAATATATAAATAGAAATTATGTCCATAGAAATTAAAAGTTCAGCCTTAGAAACCTATTTTAATGAATTTAGAAAAAACATTGTAGGAATCAATCAAACTTTTGAATCTCCCAACGGAATTAAAAAAATGATCTACGTAGATTGGACTGCAAGTGGTCGTTTATATGGTCCTATTGAAGATAAAATGGCACATAAATTTGGTCCATTTGTTGCCAATACCCATACCGAAACTACCGTAAGTGGAACGGTAATGACCTTGGCGTATCATGAGGCAAGAAAGATTATTAAAAAACACGTTAATGCAAATTTAGACACCGATGTGTTTCTGCCGGCAGGAACGGGTATGACTGGAGCGGTGAATAAATTTCAACGTATTTTAGGTTTTAAAATTCCAGAGAATTTAAAAGATTCAATTACAATTCCTGAAGAAGATAGGCCAATAGTTTTTATTTCGCATATGGAACATCACAGTAATCAAACCTCTTGGTTAGAAACTATAGCGAAGGTGGTTATTGTTCCTAGTGATGAAAACGGGTTATTTTGTGTTGAAAATTTAAAAGAATTAATTGAAGAACATAAAAATTATAAAACAAAAATTGCTTCGATAACGGCTTGTTCTAACGTAACAGGAATTACAACTCCTTATCATGAAGTAGCAAAAACCATGCATCAAAATGATGGATTGTGTTTTGTAGATTTTGCTTGTTCAGCTCCCTATGTTTCTATCGATATGCATCCAGAAGATCCAGAGGCTTATTTGGATGCTATTTTCTTTTCACCGCATAAATTTTTAGGCGGCCCAGGAACGAATGGAGTTTTGATTTTTAACAAGAAAATGTATCATAATTTAGTTCCAGACTGCCCTGGAGGCGGAACGGTAAGTTGGACAACACCTTGGGGAGATCATAAATTTTTAGATAATATTGAAGACAGAGAAGATGGTGGAACACCAGGCTTTATACAGGTAATAAAAACTTCTTTGGCGATTAAGTTGAAAGAAAAAATGAGCGTTCAAAAAATGATGGAACGTGAAGAAGAATTAGTTTCCTATATTTTTGATAGATTAAAACCGCATTCTAGTATTAAAATATTATCGGCACATAACGAACATCGTTTGGGAGTGATTTCTTTATTAATAGGAAATCTTCATCATGAATTAGCCGTAAAAATATTAAACGATCGTTTTGGAGTGCAAACTCGTGGTGGTTGTAGTTGTGCTGGTACTTACGGACATCATTTGTTAAAAATAGATCATCAGAAATCTGATGAGATTATTGGGAAATTACAAGATGGAACTTGTGAATATAAACCAGGCTGGGTACGTTTTTCAATTCATCCAACAACAACCAATGCTGAAATAGAATTTGTTTGTGATAGTATTATTTTACTTTCAGAAAACTACAATGAATGGGTAAAAGATTATAGAGCGGTAGATGGGAAGTATGTTCATAAAAATGAAGTTCCCACTCCTTTATCTGAATCTTGGTTTGAATTTTAGAAATTATACTATTGAAATTCTTTAGGGACTTTATCACGATGTTTCCAACGTTTGTGTGTCCATAAATAATACTCTGGTTGCTCGTGAATTAGTTCTTCTAAAAACTCGACAAACATATCAGTTATTTCGAAATCTTTATATTCATTTGCATCTAAGGCAACTGTTTTAAAGGTTGTTTCGTAATAACCTCGTTTTATTTTCTTAGTTTTAAAAAACATAACAGACATATCTAATTCCTTAGCTAAGGCTTCTGCCCCAGTATAAACAGGAACTTTAACGCCCATAAAATCTTTCCAATGCTTGGCTTTTTCAGCTTTAGGTGATTGATCTGATAAAAAACCAAAAACAGCTACTTTATTTTTGCTTTTTAAATCTCTTAAGGTTGATACTGTTTCTTTGGTGGTTATTAAATAAGTATTGTACTTGGCTCTTATTTTCCGAACCAGCCTATCAAAATATTTATTTTCTAATTTTTTATAAACCGCGTAACCATCAAAACTCACATAGCTTTGAAGGATAAATATCCATTCCCAACTTGCGTAATGAGCACACATTAACATGATACTTTTATTGTTTTTTTCGGCTTCAATAATTTCTTCAACATTGGTGAATTTGAACCTTCTTTTTATTTCAGCTTCAGAAATAGTTAGTGTTTTGATAGATTCAAAAACCATATCACAAAAATGTTGGTAGAATTTTTTTGCGATAGCTTTAACTTCTTCATCCGATTTTTCAGGAAAACAAAGTTTAATATTTGTTCTTACAACTTTACGGCGATAGCCTATGATGTAAAATACAAATATAAATAATATGGAGGAGAAAAAATACAAAACCCTTGTTGGTAAAATTGAGAGAAACCAAATAATTGGGTAAATTAATATGTAAGCTAATAAATGCATAAATAATGAAAGAGTGATTACTTTTTTGTTAATGCAAAACTAACTATTTTTATCACATAAATAAAGTAAAGCTTATGAATGATATGCCTCATTTTGCAACCTTAGGAATTATTATTGCTAATGTGCTTTTTTCCATGAAGGGATTTGACGATTTTTCCTTTTTTGAAAAATATAAATTCAATATAGGAGGAATACGAAGAGGCGAGCAGCTACGAATGATAAGCTCGGGGTTTTTACATGCCGATTTTTCACATTTGTTGTTTAATATGTTAACACTTTACTTTTTTGCAGACGTGGTGATATTAACAATTGGTTTTGTAAAGTTTTTAATCATCTATTTCGCAAGTTTATTAGTCGGAAATTTACTCTCGTTCTATTTTCATAAAGATGAATATCATTACAGTGCCATTGGTGCTAGTGGAGCCGTAATGGGAGTTTTATATTCATTCATCATGTTTTACCCAGATATGAACTTGTATTTATTCTTTGCAATTCCTGTAAAAGCTTGGATCTTCGGGATACTATATTTAGTGTATTCTATCTACGGAATGAAAAAGCAATTAGGCAACATCGGTCATGATGCTCACTTTGGCGGTGCAATTGCGGGTTATGTATTAACGATTTTATTTGCTCCAAGTATTTTAGAAACTCAACTTTGGATCGTGCTTGTTTTGGTAGTTCCGATTATAGCACTTTTTGTTCTTATTAAATTAAAAAAAATATAAAAAATGAAAAAATTTCTCATCGTATTATTGGTACTTAGTAGTTCAATTACATGGTCTCAAAAAACAATTCAACCTTCTGTTTCAGTAACAGGAGAAGGGATAATTAAAATTGCTCCAGATGTGGTGACAATAAATGTTCAAGTAGAGCATAAAGGGCAAAACCCAAAAGAGTTAAAACAAAAAAATGATAAGATAATTAGTGATGTATTGTCATATATAAAATCGTTGAATATCGATGATAAAGATGTTAAAACACAGTATGTTAGATTGAATAAGAATTATGATTATCAAACCAAGACTTATAATTATGTTGCAAATCAGAATGTAGTGATAAAGTTAAATGATTTAACCAAATATGAAGGTTTAATGAATGGTTTATTAGAACGAGGAATTAATAGAATTGATGGTATAAACTTCTCAACATCAAAAGAAGAAGCATTAAAATCGGAAGCTAGAAGAAAAGCAATAATGAATGCTAAAACAAAAGCCGAAGAATATGCAAAAGTTTTAGATCAATCTGTAGGAAAAGCAATTTCTATTAGTGAGTTTTCGGGTAATTCATACCCAACACCAATGTATGAATCTGTCTTACGAGTAGCTTCAGATGGAGGAGATACTTCCCAACAAACAATTTCCGTTGGAATAATTGAAATACGAACTACTATTAATGTGATTTTTGAATTAAATTAATTCCCTAAAAGAGAAGCAATTTTAGCGTCCAATGCATTACCTCGTAAATTCTTAGCGATAATGTTTCCTTTTTCATCTAATAGGAAAGTTGCAGGAATAGATCGTACGCTATACATTTTTGCAATAGGTTCATTCCAACCTTGTAGGTTTGAAACATGATGCCAATTCATTTTGTCGTCTTCAATTGCTTTTATCCAACGTTCTTTTTGACCAGCTTTGTCTAATGAAACACTAATAATATTAAGACCTTTATCATGATATTCGTTATAAACACGAACCACATTAGGGTTCTCTCTTCGGCAAGGTTTACACCAAGAAGCCCAAAAGTCGATGATAGTATATTTTCCTAAAACATCGTTTAAGGCTAATTTTTCTCCTTGAGGAGTTGCTGCTGAAAAATTAGGTGCTAATCCGCCAACATCTGCTTTTTTTAATGAAGCAATTAATGTTATAAGTGATTTTCCGCTTTGTGTAGAGGAGATTTTTGGACTAAATTTATTTGCAATAATTGCAGCATCCATAGCAGGAATATCTTTACGATTTACCATTTCAGAAAGCAACAATACAGAAAATAATGAATTTGGGTTTTCTTTTACAAATTGTGTTTTATAAGCATTTTCATATAAGGCAATATCCTTTATTTCTTCCTGAATCTGAGAAGCTAATTTTACATCTTGATTTCTTCTTGCTTGTTTAAATTTTTCAGTTTTTTCTACTCGTTGGTTATTAAAACCGTTCATTCTCTCTTTGTGTTCTTTATAAGAATCATTCTGCTTACTGCCAGTTATATAGGAAGAAGCTAAATCATTTTTATCAATTAATACTTCTAAATCTGTGTTTTCAGGAAAGTATAAAATATTACCTCTTGTGTTTTCTATCTGTAAATAATTGATCGTAAGAACATCTGATTTACTATAAACACCACTTATTTTATTATCTTTTACAACAAGTGTATCAATTGCAATTGATTGATTTTTATCATCAATTTTGAATACAAAAATGTTAGTTCCTTCTTCAAAACCAATTACATTTCCTGAAATTTTATAAGTTGAGTTATCTGTATTATTACAAGAAATAATAGTTAGGCTAATAAATAAAAATAATAAGTGTTTCATAATAAATATTTTGAAGAGCAAAAATAGCAGTAATAATTTGTCTTAAAAAATGCTTTATGATATTTTTATGAATAGCCAATTTTAATAAATTTATTCTCTATTTAATGTATATTTGAAATCTCAAATTTAACTTAATGAAAAATAATTTATCCATTGCGATTCAAGCTTCAATAGAAGCAGGGAAAGCAATTTTATATGTATATGCTTCTCCTATAGAAGTTGAGATTAAAGGCGATAAATCCCCTCTTACTTTAGCAGATAAAAATGCAAATAATATTATTAACGGTTATTTAAAAAAGACACCAATTCCTGTCATTAGTGAAGAAAATAGACAGTTAGATTATTCAGAACGTAAAGATTGGAACCAATGTTGGATGGTAGATCCACTTGACGGAACCAAAGAATTTATCAAGCGAAATGGAGAGTTTACCGTAAATATTGCTTTGATTGAAAGTGGAAATCCGATTTTGGGAGTAATTTATGTTCCTGTTACAAAAGACCTATATTTTACGTCAGAAGATGCTTCAAAAGCATATAAAATCACTTTGAAAGATGAAAATATATCTGTTTCTGAAATATTGAAAAATGCTTCAGAAATTCAACCTGAAATAAAAACTCCTTCAGTTGTAAAAATTGTAGGAAGTCGTTCACATTTAAATGATGATACTAAGAATTTTATTTCAGAAATTGAAAAAGAAAATAAAGTAGAAATCGTTTCAAAAGGAAGTTCCTTAAAGTTTTGTTTGGTTGCTGAGGGAAAAGCAAATTTATATCCAAGATATGCACCAACAATGGAATGGGATACAGCTGCAGGGCAAGCAATATGTCAAGCAGCAGGAGTGAAGGTAATTAATAATGAAACTCAAAAACCACTTCAGTATAACAAAGAAAATTTATTAAACCCTTATTTTTTAGTCTCAATTTAATAATGTGAATAAAGAAGAATCTCATTTGCGAAGTATCCTAAAGGGGATTTCTTGGCGTGTAATTGCAACAACAGATACTATATTAATAGTTTTGTTAGTTACTTGTTCGTTTGGAAATTGTAGTATAGGTTCTGCAATTGAAATAGGTTTAATAGAATTTATTGTTAAGCTTGGTATTTACTATCTTCATGAACGGATTTGGCAAAAAATACTTAAAACAAAATCTGTTTCAAAAAGATGGTCTCTTTTTAAAACGATATCATGGCGTGTTGTTGCAACAAGTACCACTTTTATTAT
The DNA here is from genome assembly GCA_046055745.1 of Flavobacteriaceae bacterium. Taxonomy (GTDB): domain Bacteria; phylum Bacteroidota; class Bacteroidia; order Flavobacteriales; family Flavobacteriaceae; genus Marifrigoribacter. Next base: position 30,771 of record JASFZG010000027.1, read on the forward strand.
TTCGGATGCCGTTTTAGATAATTTTGAAGGCGCAATTTATATTGCTGCTTTAGAACTAATTACTAAATTTGCTTTGTATTATTTTCATGAAAGATTATGGTTGAAAATGTCTTTAGGAAGAATACGAAACTATTTTAAAAAGAATTAATGTTGGTCGTTGAGCGTAGTCGAAACAACCAGAATAAGGTAAGGGCTTAAGTATTTCGGCTCCATTTAGTGACTGCTGTGCTCTGTGTAACAAATCAGTATGTAAAGACAATAAAAAATTAGAATAACAATAAAAAATAATTTGAATTGCAAGAAAATATAATTCCACATCATTTTAATGTTTCAAAAGAAGAACGAAGCAGTTTAAAAAAACATCAACCTTTACTTTTATGGTTCACAGGTTTGTCTGGTTCTGGCAAATCTACTATTGCTAATGCTGTTGAGGTAGCTCTTTTTAACAAAGGAATTCATACTTATTTATTAGATGGTGATAATGTAAGAAAAGGACTTAATAATAACCTCTCATTTTCACCAGAAGATAGAACCGAAAATATTAGACGAGTTGCTGAGGTTTCTAACTTGATGATTGATGCAGGATTAGTAGTTTTAGCGGCATTTGTTTCTCCTTATAAAAAGGATAGAGAAATGATAAAAAACACAGTAAAAGACAGTAGCTTTGTTGAAATTTTTATAGATACATCTTTAGAAGAATGTGAACGCAGAGACACTAAAGAATTGTATGCGAAAGCACGCAAAGGATTGATAAAAGATTTTACGGGAGTTAATGCTCCTTATGAAATACCTGAAAATCCTGATGTTTTGATTGAAACAGAAAACACTTCGGTAGAAGATGCTGTGAATGAAGTGATGAAATATATTAATAATAAGATTAAATAATATGTCTTCGCGAAGAGTGAGGCACGAACTACGAAGTCACCCCATGATATTAATTATACTTCATGAGATTACTTTGGTCATTCTTCTCTCGTAAAGGCGTTAACTTAGAAACTATTAAGTAAAAATGAGTAAATATTACCTAAATTACCTAGACGAATTAGAATCTGAAGCCATCTATATTTTACGTGAAGTATGGGCTCAATTTCAAAACCCTGTAATATTATTTTCGGGAGGAAAAGATTCAATATTAGTAGCGCATTTAGCTAGAAAAGCATTTTATCCTTCAAAAATTCCGTTTCCATTTATGCATGTGGATACAGGGCATAATTTCCCAGAAACTATTCAATTTAGAGATGATTTGGTGAAGGAACTAGGTGTTCAATTAATTGTAGGCTCCGTACAAGAATCAATCGATCAAGGACGTGTTGCCGAAGAAAAAGGAAAAAATGCTACCCGTAATGCACTTCAGATTACCACTTTATTAGATGCAATTGAAGACAATAAAGTAGATTGTGCGATTGGCGGAGGAAGGCGCGATGAAGAAAAAGCAAGAGCAAAAGAACGTTTCTTTTCACATCGTGATGATTTTGGACAATGGGATCCAAAAAATCAAAGACCAGAACTTTGGAATATCTTAAACGGAAAACACTTTGAAGGTGAGCACTTTAGAGCTTTCCCAATTAGTAACTGGACTGAAATGGACGTATGGAACTATATTCAAAGAGAAAATATAAGTATTCCATCTTTGTATTTTGCACATCAGAGAGATGTAGTTTTTAGAAGCAATTCTTGGATTCCTGTTTCAGAACATTTAAAGTTAGAAGAAGGTGAAGAAGTACATAATAAAAGAATTAGATTTAGAACCCTAGGCGATATAACAATCACTGGAGGAATTGAATCGGAAGCAAATACTTTAGAAAAAATCACATTAGAAGTTTCAGCAATGCGTAAAACAGAACGTGGTGATCGTAGTGATGATAAACGTTCTGAAAGTGCAATGGAAGATAGGAAACGACAAGGGTACTTTTAACGAAATCAGAAATTGAACTTGAAACCGAAGTCGAAATTGAAATGTCTTCGCGAGGAACGAAGCGATCTTTTGAAGAGAACCTTGAAGTAAATTCGTGAGATTACTTCGTCGCAAAAAAGCTCCTCGTAAAGGCAAACAATAAAATAACTAGTAATACAAGAAATAAAAAAATGCAACTAGATACCAACCAACTATTAAGATTCACAACAGCAGGAAGTGTTGATGATGGAAAAAGTACTTTAATAGGAAGACTTTTATACGATTCAAAATCCATTTTTGAAGATCAATTAGATGCCATTGAAAAAACAAGTTTAAAAAAAGGTCATGACGGGATTGATATGGCACTTTTTACCGACGGACTTCGTGATGAACGTGAACAAGGAATTACTATTGATGTAGCTTATAGATATTTTACCACACCAAAACGAAAGTTTATCATTGCAGATACTCCTGGACATATTCAATATACTCGTAATATGGTTACAGGAGCTTCAACCGCTAATGTAGCTTTGATATTAATAGATGCAAGACATGGCGTTATCGAACAAACAAAGCGACACGCATTTATTGCCTCGTTATTACAAATACATCATATTATTGTATGTGTTAATAAGATGGATTTAAAAGATTATTCAGAAGAAGTTTTTGATGATATAAGAAATCAGTTTGAAGAATTTTCATCTAAGTTATATACAAAAGATATACGGTTTATTCCTATAAGTGCATTAAAAGGTGATAATGTGGTTAACCGCTCCACAAACATGGACTGGTACATGGGAGCTCCATTATTAAATACTTTAGAAAATATTCATATTAGTAGTGACGGAAATAAAACAGATGCTCGTTTTCCTGTACAAACCGTAATACGTCCACAAAACGAAGAATATAGAGATTATAGAGGATATGCAGGAAGAGTGGCGAGCGGTATTTACCGACCCGGAGATGAAATAACAGTGTTACCTTCTGGTTTCACATCCAAAATAAAAACTATCGATTCTTTTGATGGTGAGTTAAAAGAAGCCTATGCACCTATGTCTGTAACTATAACATTAGAAGATGATATTGATATTAGCAGAGGAGATATGATTGTGAAAACCACTAACAAACCAGAAGCTGTTCAAGAATTTGATACAATGATTTGTTGGTTAAATAATACACCCTCAAAAACGAGAGCTAAATACTCTATTTTACACACTTCAAACGATCAAAAAGCAATGATTAAAGAGGTTTTGTATAAAATAGATATCAATACTTATTCTCGTAATGAAGAAGAGAAAGAATTAGGAATGAATGATATTGCTCGTGTAAAAATAAGAACCACACGTCCATTAATGATCGATGAATATCGTGATAACAGAATCACTGGAAGTTTTGTGTTAATTGACGATGCAACCCATGAGACTGTGGCTGCAGGAATGATATTATAGGTTTTAATATTTGTTTATTGGTACTTGTTTTTTCTAAATTTATTGGAATCACATATTCAAGTAATAATTCTTGTTTATCTTTGTTTAACTATTACAAACCCCAAATTTAGTAAATAGAATAATAATTATGAAAAAACTAATATTAATTTTCGCTGTACTTGCTAGTACAATTACTTTCTCTCAGAGAAGTTTTGATCAATATTCAATAGAAGTCAATTATGGTATATCTTTACCATCATCTCCTGTTCCAAATGGAGCTAATGTGAGTGATTTTACAGGATACTCGCATTTTGATATTGGCGCTAGATATATGTTTATTCCTGAGATTGGTGTTAAATTATCATATGGCTATGATAAATTTTCGGACAAAGATATTAGTAGTAATAACGTAATATATAATCGTTTCGAATTACAAGCAGTCTCTAATTTAGTGTACCTATTTTCACTTGAAAGTGAATTATTTAATAAAGTAGGATTTTTAGCTCACGGTGGTGGTGGTATTATTTCTGCAAATCCAAGTTCTTTTAATAGTAATGAAAATATTGGTATTCTAACTTTTGGACTAACACCTCAATTTAAACTTAGTGAAAAATTTGCTTTAAGTACAGATTTCTCATATAACATTACATTAAAACAGCATTATAGTTTTGATGGGCAGCTAATTCACCCCAATTTTGATAGTGAAACAGGGGGCTTCTTCAATTTCACTGTTGGACTTAAGTACTACATTGGTTCTAATGGCGAACATGCAGATTGGCTATAGTATTTAAAAGTTATTTTTACCACATGATATACAGCATTACAGGTAATAAATTAAGGCAAATTGTCAAATGTAGGGGGTAACAATTTTAAGATATTATGTCAATTGTAAAATTTAGATTACTGTAATATAGCCAAACTGTAGTAGTTTTTCTTATGTTGTTTTGGGATAAATGTAGTAGCTCAAAATAATGCTTCAATTTATATATGAGTAATTTGATAAGACAATAATTTTTACCAATCTGGTTAATTCTTGAAGTGATGCTATCGTAAATACAAATATGTTTACTACTATTGTTAAAAAAGGAGCTTCAAATGGTTCTAAAAAGACTATCACCCATTTAATATCTATTTGAAAATAAAAAATTTTAATGAGTTTTTTTAAAAATCTATTAAAATCTGACTTTAGTAAAAATGTCCTGACTTTAATGACAGGGACGACTATTGCTCAGGCCATACCTATTGCGATTACCCCAATATTAACTCGTTTATATACTCCCGATGATTTTGGGGTATTTGCTTTGTTTCTTGCAATAACTGCAGTAGCAGGATCTATTTCTAATGCTCAATATGAACAAGCAATTATATTACCTGAAAAAGATGAAGATGCCTTTAATCTAGTTGCCTTTGGGATTTTAATAGCTTTTAGTTTTAGTCTTATTTTATTGGTGTTAACATTTATTTTTAATTCTGAAATAGAAGTTTTATTAGGCAATGACAATTTAGGTAACTTACTGTATTTAATACCTTTATCTACTCTACTGATTGGAATATATAATTCATTAAATTTTTTTAATATTAGAAAAAAGAAATATAAAAACATTTCCTATTCACTTATTTCTAGATCGAGTAGTTTAGGAGTGTCTCAGGTTATTTTAGGACTTTTTACATTGGGACCTATTGGATTGATAATTGGACAAATGATTTCCTTTTTTTCTGGGAACATAATGCTTTATAAAACTTTAAAGAAGAATTATAGGAGCGATTATATAACAAAAGAAAAAATAATAATACAAGTTAAAAAGTATAAAAAATTCCCCTATTATTCGCTACCATCCATCTTATTGAATTCTATAAATTTAAATATCATCAATTTATTGATTTCTTTTATTTTTTCAATAGCAACGTTAGGATTCTATACTCTAGCACAGCGGGTAGTAAGTATTCCTGCTAGGGTGATTGGTAATAGCTTTAGTCAAGTTTATTTACAACAAGCATCCGACTTGTTAAAAAAGACAGGATCAACAAAAGCAATATTTTTAAAATCACTAAAAAAATTAACCATAATTTCATTTCCAATATTTTTGACTTTATATTTTATTTCAGAACCAATTTTCGCATTTGTATTTGGAGAAGAATGGAGGATTTCTGGAACTTATGCTAAAATATTAATACCTCTTGCTGCTGTTAGATTTGTAAGTAGTTCATTATCCAATACATTTGTAGTCTATCAGAAACAGCAATTTTTAATGTATTTTAATATGGTTTTATTCATTATAATAATTACCGTTTTTTCGATATCAAAAGTTACGAATTTAGACACAATAACAACTTTAAGCATATATAGTTTTTCAATATCCATTATATATTTACTTTTACTTTTAGTAAATTGGAATGCTTCAAAAAAGAAATGTATTAAATGAAAATCCTTACCATCATAGGAGCGAGACCTCAATTTATTAAAGCAGCTTCTTTAAGTAGAGAAATTGCTAAGCATAAAAATATTGAAGAAGTGATTGTGCATACTGGGCAGCATTTTGATACCAATATGAGTGATATTTTCTTTTCTGAAATGCAAATACCCAAACCACATTATAATTTAGCTATTAATAATTTGGGACACGCTGCTATGACAGGAAGAATGATGGAAGAAATTGAAAAAATTATTATAAAAGAAATCCCAGATTGGTTACTAGTTTTTGGTGACGCAAATTCTACCTTGGCGGGAGCTCTAGCAGCAAAGAAGCTCCATATTAAAATTGCCCATGTAGAAGCTGGTTTACGTTCGTTTGATATGAATATGCCAGAAGAAATCAATAGGTTGATTACCGACAGATTAAGTACTATATTATTTTGTCCCACCCAGCAATCGTTTGATAACTTAGCAAAGGAAGGTTTTTTAAACTTTGATTGTCTTATTGAAAATGTAGGAGACATCATGTATGATTCTGCTTTGTTTTACATCGATACAGAAAAAACTAGTACTAAGGAATTGCCTTCCGATTATATTTTAGCGACCATCCATAGAGTAGAAAACACAGATAATGTTTCAAATTTAAAAAAAATATTTACGGTATTGGATGCCATCCATAAAGATGTACGAGTTGTGCTTCCTTTGCATCCCAGAACTAAAAAGATAATGAAAGCCAATCAAATTAAAACTAATATCCAGTTAATAGGTCCTGTTGGTTATTTAGAAATGATATCATTATTAAAAGATACAAAAGCTGTTATTACGGATAGTGGTGGATTGCAAAAAGAAGCTTATTTTTTTAAAAAACAATGTTTTACTTTCAGAAAACATACCGAATGGACAGAGTTAATAACTTCGGGTTGCAATCAATTGATAGATGTTTCAAAAAAGGATATAGCTTCAGAGGTGATAAATAATTTGACTACTAAATTGAATTTTTCCAAACCTTATTATGGCGATGGTAAAACAAGTTCTAAAATTGTTCATACATTACTGAACTATTAATTAAATGAAAAAGAAACTTCTTATGATTTCCTATTCATTTCCACCTATTAAAGGGGTTGGAAGCATACGAAATTATAATATAGCCCATCAGTTTCAGAAGTATTTTGACGTTAAAATTCTTTCAACAAAAAACAAATTTAAGCTTCCTATAGAAGAAATTGATGTCAAGAGATTTTCTATAAAATATTTAACAACATTAGATTATAAAACCGTCAAAGGAAAGTCTCATTTAAAAGAAGAAAGAAGTGCTTTTCAGAAAAAAACGAAGAATAATTCATTTGCAAGAAAATTAACTGAGAGCTTTCCGTTTAACTTATTATTTGGAGAAGGTGGTTTGTTTTATGTACTTCATGGTTTATTAGTTTCAGTAAGATTAAATAAAAAAGGATACGAAATTATGTATTCTTCTTTTAGACCAATGGCAGATCATTATATCGCATATTTGAGTAAAAAGATTCATAAAAACAGACTTTGGATCGCAGATTTTAGAGATTTACCCTATTACGATGCTAAGGAAGAAGTGTATGTATTTCCAAAATTTCAGATGTATTTGTTGAGTAAAATAATTTCAAAAGCTGATTATGTAATTACTATTTCTGAAGGTTTAAAAACATATTTTAAAACATACAATAACAATGTAATCGTTTTAAGAAATGGAATTAGCAAACTAAATATTCAAGAAGCTCCCAATTCTTTATTGAATAAGTTTGTAATAACCTACACCGGAAGTTTTTATGGTAACAAAAGAAACCCCGAATTACTATTTAAAGCAATTGCTAATTTGGTGGAAAAAGATAAAATTAATTCAGATAAATTAAACCTTGTTTATGCAGGTAAAGATTCTGAAGTTTGGAAAAAATATGCAGATACCTATTCTTTAAAAACTGCAATTGTAACTAAAGGGATGATTACTAATGAAGCTGCGAAGTTACTTCAGAAAAAGACTCATATAAATGTGCTAATTAGTTGGGCAACCAAAAACCAAAAAGGAATTTTAACAGGTAAATTTTATGAATATTTGAATGCTCAAAGACAAATTTTAGTGATTATTAATGGGGAAGAAGACAAGGAATTTGAAGTAATAGTAAATGATTTAAATATTGGTCAGGTGTTTTATAATTCTGAAATAATAAAAATTGAAAACTTTATTTTAAATAAATATCAAGAATGGGAAACTACCCAAAATGTAACTACCGAAATTAATATTGAAAAACTTAAATCCTATACTTGGGATGAGCAGTTTTCGAATTTCATTAATAAATTAAATTTATCCTAATGAAATCTATACTGCTTTTTATATTTTTAGGATACTTGGTTTTATGTCCGTTTTACGTTTTTACCAACGGACAGCCACAACCTGCAGATATAATACTAGCTTTGGGTTTTCTCTTGTTTCTTTGGAAAGCAGATATCAAATTACTTTTAATAAACAAACCTATCAAAATATTAGGAGTATTAGTAGCTCTTATTGCATTAGTTGCTATTGGAAATCAAATTTATCTCTCTATAAGCAGAATTCAAGGAAACACGATATATCCTGTGCTTTTTTACATATTTAATTTTTTAGCTTTTAGTTTTGTATTGTATTTATCAAATACAATTGGAAAGCAAAAATTGTTTAATTATTCGAGTATTGCTTTAATTATAACTATTACAATTCAGTTTTTATTAGCTGTTTTTGAGGTGCAAAACACAACAAGTACTTGGGTGCAAAGTGGTAATAGATTTGTATTGTTTTTTAATAATCCCAACCAGTTAGGGTATTTTTGTTTATTAATTTTATCATTGTTTGTAATCATTCCGAGTACAATTAAAAGAAACAAATTTGTACTAGTAGCTATGACAGTAATGGCTTTTTATATCGCTTTAGTGTCACAATCTAGAATTGCAGTTATTGGAATACTTTATTTAATTGTTTTTATAGTGTTAACGGAGTTTAGACCCTACACCAAAAAATCAATACTAACAATGGTTTTTATTTTGGGCTCCAGTTTACTTTTATTAAATACCATTTTTATAAAAGATAGACTAACTTCGATAAAAACAAGATCTGTAAAAAGAAGTACTACAATTAAAAATGAGATGTCAACTAGAGGTTTTGATAGAATATATAAACATCCCGTTTATTTGTTAATTGGAGCAGGAGAGGGAGCAGACCAACAATTTAGCGATACTAATAAAGAACTTCATTCTGGTTTTGGTACGATGTTGTTTTCTTATGGGGTTTTAGGCTTTACACTGTTTTTTATTTTATTATTTCAAGTTTTAAAGTATAATCTGATTTACAACGGTTTGTTGTTGCTCCCAGTATTTTTATATAATTTAGTACATCATGGACTACGAAATACATTGTTTTGGTTTTTGTTGGGGTTTGTGTTGGTAATTACTGAAAAAAAGAACTAGTAATTGAATTAAAAAAGTAACAGTTGGTTTATATTTCGAGATTAAATATTATTTACAATATAAAGAGAAATTAACTATAATTGAATTACCCTGAAAGCTTTAAAAATAATAAATAGTAAAAGTATTAAAACCACTTATAAATAATAGTTTTTATTATCGTATTAATAAAAATTTATAGGATTATTAAGGAAATATGTTAATAATTAATTTTGAAAATTAAATGTAAAAAGGATGTTATTAGATATTTCGGTTTGTATTATCATATTTTTAATAGGTTTTAATTTAAAAAACTTTTTTAAAGGTTTTTCTATTTATGATAATAAAATACTAACACAACTTTTCTTTTATCATTTTGGGATTGCAATATTATTTCATTTTTATGTAAATAATTTTGGAGGCGATGCATTAGGATATTGGCTAGAACCTAAAAGTAATAGTTTTCAAAATATTATTAATATAGTAAGTAATGGAGGAGCGTCAGGAGCATTGTACTTATTAAATTACTTTCCTAGTAAAATATTAAATTTATCCTTTTTTACAGGTAATATGTTTTACGCTTTATTTGGATATCTAGGTATTGTTTACTTTTATAGTTTATCAAAATCCTTAATTCCTAGTATTAAAAACATTACTTCTTATAAAGTATTAGGAATCCCAATATTCCCTTGGATTTGGTTTTTACCTAACCTTCATTTTTGGTCATCTGGTATTGGAAAAGATACTATCTTATTCTTTTGTATTTCTTTATTTATATATTCATTTCAAAGAAAAAGTAAAAAAATAATAGGTATTTTCATAAGCTTATTACTATCATTATTGATTAGACCTCATATTACTCTTTTTCTTATTATTGCATTTGGAGTTGGTTATGCTTTTGATTCGAAACTAAAAGGATATCAAAAAATAGCAATAATATTAATTTTTTTAATTGGTTTTGTATCTATATTTAATTCAGTATTAAATTTTGTGCATATAGAGAGTTTCGATACACAAACTATTGAAGATTTTACATCAAAAAAAGCATTTAATCTAAGTAAAAAAGTGTCAACAGGTTCTGCAGTAGATATTTCTGGATATCCATTTCCATTAAAGGTTTTTACTTTTTTATATCGCCCTTTTTTTATTGATGGCTTTGGAGTATTATCTATTATTGCTTCAATTGAAAATTTGTTTTTGTTAGCCTTTTCTTTTGCTATAATTAAAAATAAGCCAATGAAAATTTTAAAAAATGGTACCCCTATAATTATTGCAATTTTAGTTTTTTTTATATTAGGTACTATTTCTTTTTCTATGATATTAGGAAATTTGGGAATTATGATGCGTCAAAAAAACATGTTTATTCCATCATTAATCATATTTGGATCTTGGATTATTTCAAGAAATAATAGTAACAATGAAATTTTATAACATTTAGAACTTGAACATGGCATTACTGAAAATTATAAAATAAATAATCATGAATATTTACAAAAAAATATTATCTAAAACACTATCTCTTTATGCCTATATTCTTTTCAAAAATAAAATTCATGTACATGGTTTTTTTAGAACAGGGAATTATAAAAATATTTCTATTGGAAAAAATACAGTTATAAATCATGGAGTGTATATTCAAGGAAGAAGTAATGTTAGTATAGGCGAAGGTGTTAAAATATCCACAAGAGTAATGATATTGGATAGTGGTTATGATCAAAATATGTTGTTTAAAATTATTAATGTACCACATAAAAATTCATTTGTAAAAATCAAAAATGACGTTTGGATTGGTGCAGGTGCAATAATATTACCAGGTGTAACTATAAATGAAAATAGTATTATAGCAGCAGGAAGTGTAGTGGTAAAAGACGTAGAAAAAAATAGTATTGTTGGAGGAAACCCTGCAAAATTTATAAAATATTTTAATGAAAAATAAAATTTTGTATATTAGTTATACAGGTATTATGGAACCTTTGGGCGAATCTCAGGTGTTAAACTACATAAAAGGGTTATCAAATGATTATTTTTTTTATTTGATTACACTTGAAAAAGACAATAATTCGAAAAATAAAATTGATTTAAATAAAGAACTAAAAAAGAACAATATTATTTGGATTCCTTTAGAGTATAAAAAAGGAAAAAAGAACTATTTAAATAACTTTATAAAAGTGTTTGTTAAAAGTTATAAAATAGTTAGAGGGCACGATATTAAACTTATTCATTGCAGAAGTTATATGCCTGGTTTAATTTCACTTTTATTAAAATTTATATTCAGAGATATTAAATATTTATTAGATACAAGAGGGTTTTGGTTTGATGAAAAAGTAGATGTAGGTATCTGGCGAAAAAATAGTTTAATCTATAAATTTTCAAAAAGAATAGAGTCTGTTTTATATAAAAAAGCTTCAGCAATTGTTATGTTATCTAATAAAGGTAAAATGATATTAAATAAAAACAAATTATTTAAAGGAAGCGATAAAGTCACAAATATATATGTAATACCAACTTGTACAGATCTAAATTTGTTTTATCCTAATAATAATAATAATTCAAAAATTAAAATAGGATATGTTGGTACTTCATCAGGGTGGTATGATTTTGATTCTGTTATTAATGTTTTAATGAAATTAGATAATTTAATTAATTTTAAGTTTATTATTTTTAACAGTAATGAGCATGAACAAATTAAGAATATTATAAAAAAAAGTGAGTTTAAGGGAGATTATACAATTGAAAATATTGATTTTTCTGAAATACCTAAAAGAATTAGAGTTTTTGATTTTTCAATTTTTTTTATACACCCATATTTCTCTAAAAATGCTTCAATAGCTACAAAACTGGGGGAATTAATGGCTTCAGGGATTCCCGTGATAACGAATGGTAATGTTGGTGATCATCAGTATTATATAGAAAAATATAATACAGGTTGTATTATTAATGTTGATGAAATCGAAAAATATGATTATAAAAAAAACCTTGATAATATTTTAAGTTTAGAAATTAAAAGGAATTGTAGAAAACTAGCAGAAGATGTTTTTTCATTGCAGAATGGAATTAATAATTATAGAATAATTTATAATAACATAATTAATTGAAAATATTATATTTAACAAAATACACTAGAAAAGGTGCAAGTAGTAGATTAAGAAGTTTTCAATATTTCACTTTTTTAAGAAGTAGTGGGGTGAAAATTGACACTTCTCCATTGTTTAATGAACAATATTTAAATGCTCTTTATAATAATAAAAATAATAAAATCTGGATTTTATTAAATTGTTATTTTAATAGATTTTTAGTTTTGTTTAGTGTTAGGAAATATGATTTATTAGTTATTGAAAAAGAATTATTTCCATATCTCCCAGCTTTTTTTGAGAATTTATTTTTCATATTTAAAATTAATTATGTAATTGATATTGATGATGCTATATTTCATAATTATGATTTAAATAAAAACAAATTCATACGGTTTTTTCTTAAAAATAAAATTAATAAAGTTATGAAGTTGAGCAGCCTTGTAGTTGTATGCAATAGATATCTTTTTAATAAGGCAAAAAAATTTGGTGCTAAAAGAGTTGAAATAATACCAACAGTTATAGATATACAAAAATATACAAAACAAAATAAGGATTTAAATAAAAATGATTTTACTATTGGATGGATTGGAAGCCCTACAACAATTTTTTATTTAAAAACAATTTCAAGTGCTCTTAAAGAAATGGTAAATAAATATGATGTTAATATTCATATAATTGGAGCTAAAAGTAATATAGGTTTTTTTAAAAATGTAAAATATATTGAATGGTCTGAAGAGTCTGAGGTTACGGAAATTTTAAAGTTTGATGTTGGTATTATGCCTTTGAATGACTCAAAATGGGAAAAAGGTAAATGTTCCTATAAAATCATTCAGTACATGGCCTGTAAAAAACCTGTTATTGCTTCACCAATCGGTATGAATAACACAGTTATCACTAATAATTTCAATGGATTTTTAGCAAAAACACATGATGAATGGTTAGAATATCTTGAATTATATTTTTTAAATTCTAACCTAAGAAAAAAACATGGAATTAATGGATTTAATCTTGTTGAAGAAAAATATTGTATCCAAAAGACGTCCCTGAAATTATTGAATTTATTGGAAAGTGTTTTAGAAAAATAGAATAAATAACATATTAGTTATGTTTATGTAACCTATGAAGTCTTAATTACCTTATGGATATTATATAAAGATAACGGTAATAATAAAGTCATAAAAACATTTATATTGCTAGTGATGAATTTGAAAATAGATTATAGTATGAACTCACTACTTTTTTTATTAATTTTTTACAATGATTAAACCCAAACTCATCCGCATAACAACTGTCCCAATCTCCCTAGAAAAATTATTAGAGGGACAATTGCGATATATGAATCAGTTTTATAATGTTACTGCGGTCTCTTCAGAAAAACAACGATTAGAAAAATATGGAGAAAACGAAGGGGTGCCAACATTTTATTTGCCATTAACAAGAAAAATAACACCTTTTCAAGACCCTAAAGCTATATGGAATTTATACAAATTTCTAAAAAAAGAAAAACCTCAGATTGTCCATACGCATACTCCCAAAGCAGGAATGGTTGGGATGATTGCTGCCTATTTAGCAAAGGTTCCCAATAGATTGCATACTGTTGCAGGATTACCATTAATGGAAACCGTTGGTTTTAAGAGAAAAATATTAAATGTTGTAGAAAAACTAACCTACAAATTGGCAACGAATGTATATCCAAATTCAAAAGGATTACAACAAATTATTATTTCTGAAAAATTTACAAAACCTTCCAAATTAAAAATAATAGGAAATGGAAGTTCTAATGGAATTGATACCGATTATTTTTCTCCAACATGTTTTTCAGAAAAACAATTACAAGAAAAAAGAAAAGAATTAGGAATACCTAACAACGACTTTGTATTTATATTTGTAGGAAGGTTAGTAACAGACAAGGGGATTAACGAGCTAGTAGAAGCTTTTCACACTTCAGACTTCACACTTAGTACTTCACTCTTACTAGTTGGACCAGAAGAAAAAGAACTGTATCCTCTTTCTGATAATACAAGAAAAATCATTTCAGAAAACTCCAAAATAATAACTACTGGTTATCAGGAAGATGTACGTGTTTATTATGCTTTGAGTAATGCTTTGGTATTTCCAAGTTATCGCGAAGGTTTCCCAAATGTGGTGATGCAAGCAGGAGCAATGGGGTTACCCTCTGTAGTAACAAATATTAATGGTTGTAATGAAATTATTGAAAACGGAGTTAATGGATTAATAATCCAACCAAAAAACACATTAGAATTACAACAAACAATGGAAGAATTAATATCCAATCCTAGCTTAGTTAAAGAGTTAAGTGCCTCTACCAGAGCTATGATTACCAAAAACTACAAAAGAGAGCTTATTTGGCAAGAGCTGCTTAAGGAGTATAAAACCTTTTAGATACTTAATAGATAGTGTATGGATAGTGTATGGATAGTGTATGGATAGTGTATGAAAACTCAGACGATAAGTACCCTAAAGTGCCTGACGAATGAATCTTGAAATCTCGAGAGATCAAAGGGGACGTTTAATTAATACCAAATAAAAAAAACTATAAATCAAAAACAAACCACCTATATTTACCAAGTGTATAAAACAGTAATTAAATCCATATTAGATGTCACCACGGCGATTATAATCTTTTTATTATTACTGCCTTTTTTTATCTTAATTACGTTGTTTTTATTTATCACCAATAAGGGTAAGCCTTTTTTTATACAAAGACGTCCGGGTAAAAATGAAAAGATATTTATCATCATTAAGTTTAAAACGATGAATGATAAAAAAGATAAAAACGGTATATTATTACCAGACGATAAACGATTAACAAAATTGGGAAAATTTGTAAGAGCAACATCTTTAGACGAAATTCCGCAGTTATTAAACGTAATTATTGGAGATATGAGTTTGATAGGGCCAAGGCCATTACTGCCAGAATATTTACCCTTATATAATGACTTTCAAAAACAAAGGCATAAGTTTAAACCTGGTATTACTGGTTGGGCGCAAGTAAATGGTCGTAATGCCATAAGTTGGAACCAAAAATTTGAATGCGATGTTTTTTATATTAATAATTGTAATTTTGTTTTAGACTTAAAAATTATATTAAAAACTATTAAAAAGGTATTTGTTTCTGAAGGGATTTCTGGTCAAGGGGAAGTTACTATGGAAAGATTTAAAGGAAATTAATATGAAGGATATTTCATTATATGGGGCAGGTGGGCATTGTTACGCAGTAGTAGAATTAATTAAAAGTTTAGGAATATACAGTCCTTCTATTATTTATGATGATAACCCTAAGAAAACAGAAATATTAAACATTCCTGTTAACATTTTTAATAAAGATTTATTAGATGAAAATGTCGTAATAAGTATTGGTAATAATAGAAATAGAAAAAACATTGCTAGTCAATTAAAAAATAAAAAATTTCCAAGCTTTATACATAACTCTGCTGTCTTTTACTCATCATCAACAATTGGATTTGGTACTTTAATATTGCCGGGTTCTGTTATTGATGCTGATGTGAAAATTAAAGATTTTTGTATTATTAATAATAATGCTACAATTTCTCATAATGTAAGAATTGATAGTTTTGTTCATATAGCAATAAATTCGGCAATTGCAGGTGGAGTTGAAATTGGAGAAGGAACATTAATTGGATCTGGTGCTATAATTTTACCTGAAATTAAGATTGGTAAATGGGTGACTATTGGTGCTGGAGCTGTAGTAACAAAAGATATACCTGATAATGCTTTAGCTTATGGTAACCCTGCTAGAATAGTAAAAAATAATAAATAATTTGAAACCAAAAATATACCTATCCTCTCCACATATGGGTGGCAACGAAAGAAGTTATGTAAACGAAGCTTTCGATACCAATTGGATTGCTCCATTAGGTCCTAATGTTACAGGTTTTGAAGAATCTTTAGAAAACTATTTAGGAGATAAAAGCATGGCAGCTGCTTTAAGTTCAGGAACTGCAGCTCTTCATTTAGCACTAATACTTCTTGGTATAGAAAAAGGAGACGAGGTTATTTGTCAATCTATGACATTTTCAGCTTCAGCAAATCCAATTATTTATCAAGGAGCAACTCCCATTTTTATTGATAGTGAAACCGATACTTGGAACCTATGTCCCATTCATTTAGAGGAAGCTATTAAGGATCGTATTTCAAAAGGTGAAAAACCAAAAGCAATTATTGCCGTTCATTTATATGGTATGCCATATAAGGTGGATGAAATTAATGTGATTTCAAAAAAATATAATATTCCTATTATTGAAGACTCTGCAGAAGCTCTAGGAAGTTCCTATAAAAATCAAAAATGCGGAACTTTTGGTGATATTTCAATTCTTTCATTTAACGGAAATAAAATCATTACTACTTCTGGAGGTGGAGCATTGATTTCAAAAGACAGTAAAATAAAAGAAAAAGCTATATTTTTAGCAACTCAAGCAAGAGATCAAGCGCCACATTATCAGCATTCAGAAATAGGTTATAATTATCGATTAAGCAATATTTGTGCAGGAATAGGAAGAGGGCAAATGGAAGTTTTAGACAACCATGTGTTGCTTCGTAGAAAAATGAATGAGTTTTATAAAGAGGTTTTTAAAAATAAAGAAGGTATTACTGTTTTTACAGAACCTTCAAAAGATTATGAGTCCAACCATTGGTTAAGTTGTATCACAGTAGATGAAGCTAAAACTGGTTTTACTTCAGAAGATATTAGACTTGCTTTAGAAAATAAAAATATTGAAGCAAGGCCTTTATGGAAACCCATGCACTTACAGCCTGTTTTTAAAAATGCTCCCTATTATGGTACAGTAGTTTCTGAAAATTTATTTTATAATGGACTTTGTTTACCATCTGGATCAAACCTTTTAGAAGTAGATAGGAAACGTATTTTATCAGCATTAAAGCCTTATGTGTAGGATATTATTATATTTGTATATTAAAGGTAGGTTGTGAAAAATCCCAAATCATATTTAGAAAAACTTTATTCAGGAGATAATAGCTTAAAACTATTAGATCAGAGTTATTTGCCTCGATGGATGGTAGTTATAATTGATACACTATTAAGTGTGTTTTCATTATATTTAGTTTATATAATATTGTTAGGAACTCCTATTAATTTTCGTGAAATAATTTCAGTTGAATTACAAGGGATCATAGTATTAGGGATTACGTTACTCTCCTTTTTCGCAATTAAAACCTATTCTGGAATTATAAGACATTCGACCTTTATCGATATTTTAAAATTGTTATTTTCTTCTTTTGTTATTGCAACAATTCTTTTTTTAATAAATTTCGTGTATAGTTTCCAAAATGAAGGAAAAATATTTATTACTACAGGTATATTATTATATATGCTTATATCATTTTCGGTGTTATTATTATTTCGATTAATGGTTAAAGAAAGTTATCAATTATTAAAACATACAGCATCAACACAATATAAAAAAAGAGTATTGATTTATGGGATAGATGACCATTCTTTAAATGTAGGAAAGACAATATTAGAAGATGGATCTTTAAATTTTAATTTAATAGGGTTTGCCTCTGAAGAGTATAAAACTAGTAAAGGAAAAGTATCAGGGAAACCAATATTAACAATTAATAATAACTTTGAAGATATAGTTAAACAAAGAAGAATTGAAGCGATAATAATTGCAGAAAGAGCATTCTCAATAAAAGAAAAAAACAAAATTGTAGAATTATGTTTGACTAATAAAATAGAAGTATTTAATGCACCTTCCTTAGAGCAATTAAATGCCTCCAATGGAATACAAATACAGATTAAGCCTGTACAGATTGAAGATTTATTAGAAAGAGACCCTATTGAGATTAATAATGATTTAATAAAACTAGATTTAGAAAATAAAACCATTTTAGTAACTGGTGGAGCAGGTTCCATTGGTAGTGAAATTATCAATCAGATTTCTAGTTTTAAACCAAAATTACTAATAATATTAGATCAGGCAGAATCAGCATTGCATGAATTAGAAATCAATTTATTAAGTAAAAAACCAAATTTAAATTTCAGTATTGAACTTGCTAGTATTAGTAATAGTTACCGATTAGAAAAAATATTTAGTAAATATGATATTGAATATGTATTTCATGCAGCTGCATATAAACATGTTCCTCTAATAGAAAAGAATCCTCATGAAGCTATATTTGTAAATGTTAGCGGTACTGTTAATCTCGCTACGTTATCAATTAAATTTGGCATAAAGAAATTTGTAATGATCTCTACCGATAAAGCGGTAAACCCTACCAATGTAATGGGGGCTTCAAAAAGGGTTGCAGAAATGTTTGTACAGTCCTTGCAAAATGAAAATCCAAATACAACAAAATTTATTACAACTAGGTTCGGAAATGTTCTAGGTTCTAATGGTTCTGTAATTCCACATTTTAGAAATCAAATAACAAAAGGCGGCCCAGTGACCGTAACACATAAAGAAATAATAAGATATTTCATGACCATCCCAGAAGCCTGTCAGTTAGTATTACAAGCAGGGACTATGGGACAAGGGGGAGAAATATTTGTTTTTGATATGGGAAAACAGGTTAAAATTTTGGACCTTGCAGAAAAGATGATAAAGCTTTCTGGTTTAAAGCCTTACGAGGATATTGATATTGAAATCACAGGATTGCGTCCTGGAGAAAAATTATTTGAAGAATTGGTTAGCGACTCTTCTAAGTCATTACCTACTCATCATAAAAAAATTATGGTATCAACGGTACCAATTGTTGATTTTAATGAAATTAAGTATCAAATTGATAATTTAATAATCTCAGCAAATTTTGATAATGAAATTGAAACAGTATATTTATTAAAGAAATTAGTCCCTGAATTTAAGAGTGAAAATTCAGTTTTTGAAGAATTAGATCAACTAAAGTAAGTAATTACACATATTTATTAAGCTCAAAAAGATATTATTTTTTAGTTTAAGATACTATATTTGCAAGGATTAATACCTATCAATGAAAAAAACACTTTTACTCTTAACACTAGCATTGTTTATTATTTCATGCGCTTCAAAAAAGGATATTCTTTATTTTCAGGATTCAGAAGTTTTAGATTTAGCAAAAATCAATCAAGATTTTGACCCTATTATAGAAACCAATGATATTCTCCATATCAATATATCTTCTATAAATGAAGAAGTGTTACGACCGTTTTTAAAAACACAACAAATTACTCAAAACAACAATCAAAATCCAGGATTAGATGGTTATTTAGTAAATTTAGATGGAACCATTAGCTTTCCAGTAATTGGGGATGTTAAAGTTGCAGGTCACACAAGGGATTATACTGAAGATTTATTAAAAGAAAAAATTTCTCTTTACGTAAAAGATGTTGTAGTAGATGTAAGAATTATGAATTTTGAAGTAACAGTTCTTGGAGAAGTAAAAACACCAGGGGTATATAATATTAAAGATGAAAGAGTTACTTTGCCAGAAGCATTAGCTTTAGCAGGCGACCTAACTGTTGATGGTAAAAGAAGTACTGTTACAGTAATAAGAGAACAAAATGGAGTACGAAAAGTTTCTAAAATAGATCTTACAAATACAGAATTTTTTAATAGTGAGTTTTATTTTTTAAAACAAAACGACTTGGTGTATGTAGAACCTTCTACTAAAGGGGTGAAGAAATCTGGTTTTATTCCTGATATCCCTGCATTACTTTCCTTATTTACTGTGATTTTAACTACTGTAATCTTACTAACAAATTAAGATATTTTAATGAACAATAATTTAGCAAATAAATTAGAAGAGCATTCTATTAAAGACTTAATTTTTCCATATACTCGAAAGTGGATTTGGTTTTTATTAGGTTTAATAATTGCAATCATTTTAGCTTTTATTTATTTAAGATATACGATGCCACAGTATGAGTCTAAATCTGTGATTGTAATTAACGAAGGTTCCGAAAATAATTTTTCTGCAGATTTGGCACCTTTTTCAAAACTAGGGATATTTAAAAAGTTCAATAAAGGAAAGTTAGAAAATGAAATTGCTATATTAAAATCAAGACAGATTATTTCTAAAGTAATCGATAAATTAAGTTTGAACACTAAATATGAAGTTGAAGGAAGGGTTATTACTAGCGAACAATATCCAAGTTCTCCTATTAAAGTTGACTTTATTAAGTACAAAGACTCGTTAAATAATGGTATTGATAACCAAGAAATACGTTTTAAAATAATATCTGAAAATCAATTTGAACTTTTAGATCACTATGAAGGATTAGGAATTTCAAACTTTAATGAAAATATATTACTTGATGATAATTATATAAATATTTCAGTAAATAACAATTTTAAAAATGATGGTAAATCCTATTTAGGAAAAACGTTTATTGTCACCTATACCAAGACAATTGATTTAGCTTTAGGCTATCAAAAAGCATTAGAAATTTTTAATAGTGTTGATAACAGTAACATTGTTACTATTAGTCTAAAATCATTCGGAATAAAAAAATCTGAAAATTTTATCAATGAACTTATTAGCCAATATAATTTTGATGCAATTGAAGACCAAAATTTAATTGCTAAAAAAACAGCTGACTTTATAGCTGAAAGAATTAAAATAATCACTCTAGAGTTAGATTCTGTTGAAAGTAATAAAGAGGTTTTTAAAACCAATAATAAGTTAACAAATATTGATTCTGAAGCTCAATTAATGCTTGAAACTGCTACTGAATTTAATAATAAACAAATTGAAGTAGCTGCTCAAATAGAAATAATTGAATCGGTATTAAATTACATAAAAAATGATAATGAAATTCATCTATTACCAACCAATAACGGTATTGAAAATAATGAGTTATCTAGTGGAATAGAAAATTATAATAAATTAGTTTTAGAGAGAAACCGATTATTAATTAATTCAACAACACAAAACCCTGTTATAGTTAATATTGAAGCTCAAATTAATGATTTAAAAAACAGTGTTCTTGAAAGTTTAATTAAAAAAAGAGATGCTCTAAATATAACTTTAAGAGAAATTAATATTCAAGAAAAAAAGTTTAATTCCCGATTATCAAAGATTCCTGCTCAAGAAAAAATATTTAGAGATATAGTTAGGCAGCAAGAAATAAAAGAACAATTATATATCTATCTATTAAAGCAAAGGGAAGAAGCTTCAATAAAACTTTCTGCGACATCTCTAAAAGCAAAAGTAATTGATACAGCCTTTACCTCAAAAACTCCAATTGCACCAAAAAAAGACATAATAATTTTAGGAGCTGCATTAATGGGAGTGTTAATTCCATTTTTAATCATATATATTAGAATTTTATTAAATACCAAAGTAGAAAATAGAAGAGATGTTGAAAATATTTTAAAAGACTTTAGTTTAGTAGGTGAAATCCCTAAGATGAAAGGAGATGTTGATCAGGTAATTAAGGCTAATGATAGAAGTGTCTTAGCGGAGTCATTTAGAATATTGCGGACTAACTTGGAGTATTTTTTATTAAACAAAAAAATAGAAGATAATTCAAAATCAATTTTTGTTACTTCAACAATAAAAGGAGAGGGTAAAACTCTAATTGCATTTAATATTGCTTTGAGTTTATCACATGCTGGTAAAAAAGTGGCATTAGTTGGTGCCGATATTAGAAACCCACAATTACAAAGATATTTATCTGAAGACCAAAGAAAACATAAAGGCTTAACAGAGTATATTGTAAATGATAGCCTAACTCTTGATGAAGTAATTGTTCCAACTAAGTTCACAAATATTGACCTTGTATTGTCAGGTGCTATTCCTCCAAATCCAGCTGAATTGTTATTACAAAAAAGAGTTGATTTGTTTTTTAAAGAATTGAAAAAAGAGTATGATTATATAATAGTAGATACCGCACCATCTATGCTAGTGACAGACACCTTACTAATTAGTAAATATGCAGATGTGACTATATATGTGATAAAAGCCGATTATACAGATAAAAAACTATTAGAATTTCCAAAAGAAGCTGTAAACGACGGAAAACTTTCTAATGTAGCATTAGTTCTAAATAATGTTGGGGTTAATAATTTTGGCTACGGAAATAAATATGGATACGCTTATTCAAATGAAAAACCATCATTAAAAGAGCGTCTTTTTGGATAATTAAATTGATAACAATATTACTTTCCGATACAAAA
>JASFZG010000028.1:0-4085 GCA_046055745.1 Flavobacteriaceae bacterium
CTAGCACAAAGTTGTTTGTTTTTTACTAAAACAATCGTGTTAGATTTGGTGTTTTTACAAATTTTAGAAGCAAATATTAAATCATTTAACTCGTTTGTATTTGGTTTATTGCCAGTAACGTATGTTAAATTTTCAAGGCCATCTGTAAGCTTGTCTTTATCCTGAACTAATACTCCGTTTAGACAAGTTCTAACGGTAGTTTTAGGCATTTTAATTTCTTTCTGAATTAACAGAATTCTATTCTTTTTACCTTTTAATATTTCTATTGCTTTTTCTGAATAGGAAGGAGCAATCACGACTTCACAAAATAACTTATGTATTTCTTCTGAAGCTGCCTCATCAATTTCGACATTGCTGATTAAAATTCCGCCAAAAGCTGAAACAGGATCACCAGCCAAAGCGTCGTTATAAGCCTCAAGAACGGTTCCTCTTTGAGCAATTCCGCAAGCATTATTATGTTTTAAGATTGCAAATGTTGGAGCTTCTCCCTTAAATTCAGTCATTAAATTTACAGCAGCATCTACATCAAGAAGATTATTGTAACTTAATTCTTTTCCGTGGAGTTTATCAAAAATAGCATCAAAATCACCAAAGAAAAACCCCTTCTGATGTGGGTTTTCACCATATCGTAACACTTTTCCGTTTTGCTTACTAATTTTTAAGGAAGCAATACCGTGGTCGTTATTAAAATAATTGAATATTGCAGTATCATAATGAGATGAAACATTGAATGCTTTTGCTGCAAACTGTTTTCTTTGCTCCTTTGAAATTTCTCCATTATTCTCAGAAATCACTTCTAAAAACTCGCTGTAATCTTCCATAGAAGAAACACAAATAGTGTCTTCGAAGTTTTTTGCTGCTGCTCTAATTAATGAAATCCCACCAATATCAATTTTCTCGATAATAGCTGCTTCAGATGCTCCCGAAGAAACTGTTTTTTCAAAAGGATATAAATCGACAATCACCACATCTAATTGTGGAATATTGTACTCTTTCATTTCAGCAACATCACCTTCGTTATTTTGACGATTTAAAATTCCGCCAAAAACTTTTGGATGCAAAGTTTTTACTCTTCCACCTAAAATTGAAGGATAGTCAGTCACCTCTTCCACAGGAATTACATTTATTCCTAAATCGTTTATAAACTTCTGAGTTCCACCAGTTGAATAGATTTTAACACCTAATTCATTTAGTTTTTTTACTATGGGTTCTAGCCCATCTTTATGGAATACAGAAATTAATGCCGAAGTGATTTTTTTTGAGCTCATGGAAAAGTTTGGGTTTTGGTCTAACTATCAGACATTCGCAAAAGTACATAATTAGCAATTAATTTTGTAACATAAGTTATAAGAAAACGTCCTATATTAGTAAAACTTTTTTAGATGAAATAATCTGTTATAATTTCGAAGAAAAAGACAATTAAAAATGCCTCTTTTTGGAGGTTTTTATATAAAATAAAGATGTTAATATACCTTCGCGTATTAAAAGAGAGTTTCAATTTTGCCATCAACGCACTTAAAAACAATAAGCTTCGTACTTTTTTGTCTTTGTTGGGAGTAACGATTGGGATATTCTCGATTATTGCGGTACTTGCTGCTGTAGATTCTCTTAAAAAAGAAATAGACGATAATTTAAGTTCGCTTGATAATAGCACCACAATAATAATGCGTTTTTCATTTGGGCCTACCAATATTCCTAGATGGAAACGTCAACAATTTCCCGATGTTACTTATAGTGAGTATCAATATTTGAGCAGGTATATGCCAGATACTGAGGCGGTTTCTTTTAGTTTAAATGTACCTTCAACTGCTATTAAGTTTGAAGAAAATTCGGTTTCAAATATAGGTGTTGGAGCAATTACTTACGAATATTATGATATTGAAGCATTGCAATTAGCGGAAGGAAGATTTTTTAATGAATCTGAATCCAATAGTGGAACTCCCGTTGTAATTTTAGGGGATGAAATTTCTAATATTTTATTTCCGTCAACAAACCCTTTGGGAAAAAAAGTACGCCTTTATGGAAGAAAATTTGTGGTAATTGGTGTGCTTAAAAAAGAAGGGGCTGGAATTTTTGGAGGCTCTAAAGATACCACCGTTTATATTCCAGTAAATATGGCTCGGAAGATTTTTGGCGATAACAATCGTTCTGCCTTTCCTCAAATTATTGTAAAGCCTGATGATGGTGTAGATAATGCTGGGTATATCGCTATGTTGAAACAAAAAATGCGACTATCAAGAGGACTAAAACCCGATGATATTGATAATTTTTTTGTTAATCAGATGCAAGGGATTTCAGATGTTATTGACGGAATTACGGGAACCATGAATGGAATTGGATGGTTAATAAGCGGATTCTCATTATTAGTGGGTGGCTTCGGAATTGCAAATATTATGTTTGTAAGTGTAAAGGAACGTACCAACTTAATTGGAATTCAAAAATCATTAGGTGCTAAAAATAAATTTATCTTATTTCAGTTTTTATTTGAAGCGGTGATACTTTCTGTAATTGGAGGGTTAATAGGCTTGTTTTTAGTGTTTATAGTCTCAATAGTTGCATCCTCTTTTACTGGTGATTTTGACTTTGTGCTTTCTCCTTGGAATATGTTTATAGGCACAGCAATTTCAGCTATTATTGGCTTGATTGCAGGAATTATTCCAGCAGTTTCTGCTTCTAAATTAGATCCTGTGGAAGCGATTAGAACGGGAATGTAATTGCGGCTTTTTTTAACGAAGCAATCTGCTTTTATTGGAGTTTTACAAAATACTAGCAACCATTTTATTAATCGCTTCCAAAAAACGTTCGTCTTTTTCAGTAAATGGATTGGCTGTGTTAGAATCAATATCAATCTGACCCACATTTTTTCCATCCTTAAATAAAGGAATTACTATTTCTGCTTTTACATGGATACTACAAGCAATATAATTGTCTTGAGCATGGACATCTTCTACTACAAAATTTTCGTTGGAAACCGCTACTTGTCCACAAATTCCTTTTCCGAATGGGATTACGGTATGATCAGTTTCTTCACTAGCATAGGCTTTTAAATGAAGTGTTTTTTCTTCGTGATTGGCGAAATAAAACCCAACCCAGTCATAATAATCAATGAAATTTTGAAGCAATTCACAAATCTGAGTCAATTTATTGTCAACAGATAAATTTTCTTGAGATATAATCTCACCCACTTTTAGTTGTAGATTTTTATAAAGCATATTTTCTTAATCAAACGACAAAGTTACTAAAGCAACAGCAAATCCCTCTGTGTCCTCTGTGAAAATCTTTGAGCACTTTGTGGTTAATTAAAAGATGTTATTTCTATTTTTGTTGAAAATCAATTTAATATGATTAAAAAACTACTTTTTTTGTTTTCAATTATAATGTTTTTTTCTTGTGGAAATGAAAATGATGATATTTATAAAACTAAATCTAAAGAGTATGCCTCAAAATCAGGAAACTTTATTATAAAATTCCCTACAAAACCAAATTATTCATTTATTGAAAATCAAATTGGCCTCGATAAATTTCAAATAAATTTAATAAGATCTACTTTAGGTATAAATAAAATATTTTCATTGGAATATACAGACTATCCTGAGTATTTATTAAAGTCTAAAACAGATGAACAGTTATTCGACCAAGTAATAGAAAACTATACTTTCAAAATGGCTGAATCATTTAAATTAAAAGAACAAAACTCCATAGAACAATACGGAATAAAAGGAAGGTATTTTGTTTTTAGACTAAAACAAAGTGCCATTGATCAAGGAATTTTCGGGCATATTGAAGGAAAGGTTTTTAGAAAAGGCCTTAGGATTTATATTGTTACTTATATGGGTGTAAATGATAAACATACAGATGAATTTATTAACTCTTTTAGGTTTCTAAAATAGTATAATGGGTATTGATAATTTTTATAATTAATGAAAGGACTTATTCTAAAATATAAATCAGTTTTACGCTTTGTAATGCTATTTCTAGGAACTTATTTAGTATTGAGTTTTTTATATTCAGTGTACTTAGATAAGTCACAAGGAGGAGAATATTACCCAGATTATTTTACCCACATCGTTGCAAAACAAAGCAGT
>JASFZG010000029.1:0-5201 GCA_046055745.1 Flavobacteriaceae bacterium
TAAAATTTGTAAAAACACCAAATCTAACACGATTGTTTTAGTAAAAAACAAACAACTTTGTGCTAGTGGAACTGGACAAACTTCGAGAGTAGATGCACTCAACCAAGCAATTGTAAAGGCAAACGCTTTTAAATTTGATTTAAAAGGGTCGGTAATGGCAAGCGACGCATTTTTTCCTTTTCCAGATTGTGTAGAGATTGCAGATAATGCTGGAGTTACAGCCGTGATTCAACCTGGAGGTTCTATAAAAGACGGATTAAGTATTGACTATTGTAATGCTAATTCTATGGCAATGGTATTTAGTGGAATACGTCATTTTAAGCATTAATTTTTATTACATTTGTAAAGCACACACGTTTAACTTCAATACACAAAATTAAC
Organism: Flavobacteriaceae bacterium; assembly: GCA_046055745.1. GTDB lineage: Bacteria > Bacteroidota > Bacteroidia > Flavobacteriales > Flavobacteriaceae > Marifrigoribacter. The sequence goes on from JASFZG010000029.1 coordinate 382, forward strand.
ATATGGGATTTTTCGATTTCTTAACAGAAGAAATAGCAATAGATTTAGGAACAGCGAACACTTTAATAATTCATAATGATAAAGTGGTCGTCGATGCACCTTCTATTGTCGCAAGGGATCGATCTACAAAAAAGATTATTGCCGTTGGTACCGAAGCCAATTTAATGCAAGGAAAAACCCATGAAAACATAGAAACTATTAGACCTTTAAAAGATGGAGTTATTGCAGATTTTGATGCAAGTGAACAGATGATTAATATGTTCATTAAAGATATTCCGGCTTTAAAAAAGAAATGGATCACTCCTTCTCTTCGAATGGTTATTTGTATTCCTAGCGGAATTACAGCAGTGGAAATGCGTGCAGTAAAAGAAAGTGCAGAACGTGTTAATGGGAAAGAAGTGTATCTTATTCATGAACCAATGGCAGCTGCAATTGGTATTGGTGTTGACATTATGCAACCAAAAGGAAATATGATTGTTGATATTGGAGGTGGTACTACAGAAATTGCCGTGATCGCACTTGGAGGTATTGTTTGTGACAAATCTGTAAAAATTGCAGGTGATGTTTTTACCAATGATATTATTTATTATATGCGAACACAACATAACTTATATGTTGGAGAACGCACTGCTGAAAACATTAAAATTCAAATCGGTGCTGCTACTGAAGATTTAGATTTACCACCAGAAGATTTAGCAGTACAAGGAAGAGATTTGTTAACAGGAAAACCAAAACAAGTTCAAACTTCCTTTAGAGAAATTGCAAAAGCTTTGGATAAATCTATTTTAAGAATAGAAGATTCTGTAATGGAAACTTTATCTAGAACTCCACCAGAATTAGCAGCCGATATTTACAATACTGGAATATATTTAGCAGGTGGTGGTTCTATGTTACGTGGATTAGACAAACGTTTATCACAAAAAACAGACTTACCAGTTTATATAGCTGAAGACCCGTTACGTGCAGTAGTTAGAGGAACAGGAATTTGTTTAAAAAACTTAAACAAATTTAAAAGTGTCCTGATAAAATAAAATTTCAAAGCACAAATAAAAAATTCCAAAACAAAGCACATCCTTTTAATTGAAATTTGTGTTTTGATAACAAACTTAGATTTCTAAAATGCAGCAGATACTTTTTTTCTTAATCCGAAATAAAAACTTTCTGCTATTTGTTGTTTTATTTTCAATTTCAGTTGCACTAATCATTCAATCACATTCTTATCACAAAAATAAATTTGTAAATTCTTCTAACAATATTACGGGAGGCATCTATTCTATAAAAAATAATATTACAGGTTACTTTAATTTAAGAAATGAAAATAATTTATTAGTGGAAGAAAATGCTAGGTTAAGAAAGAATTTAGAATCCTATAAAGAACTTGCCATAAATCATAAGATTGACACCGCTACTCTTTATTCTAAATATCGATTTGTTTCGGCTAAAGTGATTAATAATTCATTTTCGAAAACAAAAAACAAAATCACTTTAGATAAAGGGATTATTGACAGTTTACAATTAGATATGGGCGTGATTACCTCAAAAGGAATTGTTGGGATTATTGATAATGTGTCCAGAAAATACGCTACGGCACAATCTATTTTAAACACTAATAGCCAAATAAATGCCAAGCTAAAAAAGTCTAAGCATTTTGGTTCTTTAGTTTGGGATACCGAAGACCCTAATACGGTTCAATTAATTGATATTCCAAGATTAGCACCTGTTACTATTGGCGATACGATTGTTACTGGCGGAAGATCAACTATTTTTCCTGAAGGAATTTTAATAGGATTGGTGACAGATTTTGAACTTACTGAAGATCAGAATTCTTTAATTTTAAGTATTCAGCTTTTTAATGACATGACAAATTTAGAGCACGTTTATATTATTGAAAATATAGATGTCACTGAAATTCAACAACTAGAAAACGACAATCAAGATGTTGAATAACCAATTTTTAATAAATATCACTAGGTTTCTTATTCTTGTATTGACACAAGTGTTATTATTAAATCATGTTGATTTTTTAGGCTATATCAACCCTTATTTATACATTCTATTTATTTTAGTTTTTCCAATTACTGGTAATAAAAGTTTATTAATAATATTAAGCTTTTTACTTGGACTAACAATTGATTTTTTCAGTGATTCTGGAGGAATACACGCGGCTGCTTCTGTTTTTATTGCTTTTATAAGACCCGTTGTTTTAAAGTATTCTTTCGGTATTAGTTATGAATACAACACCATTAAAGTAAGTAATGCTGAGTTTGGGCAACGTATTATTTATGTGGTATCTATGGTTTTTATACATCACTTTATTTTATTTTTATTAGAAATATTTAACGTAAATCAAATACTATTAATTTTAAAATCTACGTTATTTTCAGGTATCTTTAGTACCATTTTAATATTGAGTACTATCACCATTTTTAGTAAAAAATCCAAGTGAGAAAATATTTACTCCTACTTATTGTTTTAATCTTCGGATTAATTATCATTTCTAGATTATTTTATCTTCAGGTGTACGATACGTCTGCTCAAATTTCTTCAGAAAACAATGCCGTTAAAAAGAAATTCGATTTTCCTCAAAGAGGATTTATTTTCGATAGAAACGGAAAACTTTTAGTTTCCAATCAACCCTCATATGATGTAATGGTGATTCCAAAAAATGTGAAGCCTTTAAATTGTGATGATAAACTAGAGTTTTGTGAACTTTTAAATATTTCAGAAGAAGAGCTTGATAATAAATTAACAAAAGCAAGAATTCGCTCGCCTAGATTACCATATGTAGTTGTACCTCAATTTACAAAAGATGAATATGCTTTTATTTCAGAAAAAATATGGAAATACAAAGGTTTTTATATTCAGAAAAGAGCTTTACGTGATTATCAAGTACATAATTCTGCCAATGTTTTTGGTTACATAGCGGAAGTAAACAAAAGCATTATTAATAAAAACCCCTATTATCAAATGGGGGATTTAATTGGTAAAGCGGGAGTTGAACAAGAATACGAAGAAGTTTTACGAGGTGTTAAAGGCGTAAAGTATCAACAAATGGATCGATTTAACAGAGTAATTGGACCCTATAAAGAAGGAATTTACGACACGCTTCCTGTAAATGGAAAAGACATAACTTTAACTATTGATGCGGTGCTTCAGGAATATGGTGAAAGATTATTAGTTAATAAACGTGGAGGAATTGTAGCTATTGAACCTTCAACTGGTGAAATTCTTGCTCTTATTACTGCTCCAAATTATGACCCAAAATTATTGGTGGGTAGAGAGCGTTCTAAAAACTTCACCAAACTTTGGTATGACACTATTTCAAGACCTTTATTTGATAGAGTTTTACAAGGTGAATACCCACCAGGCTCTCCTTTTAAAACATTAACTGGATTAATAGCGCTACAAGAAGGAGTGATAGATACCAAGGAAACTGTTGTTTGCAATGGAAGCTATCATTATGGTGGAAGCAAACCTTTGGGTTGTCACCACAGCAGACCACCTTTATCAATGGTTGGTGCTATCGCAAAATCTTGTAACAGTTATTTTGCTACCGTTTATCGTCGAAGTATAGAGAAATATCCATCACCTCAAGAAGGGATGGATAATTGGAAACATCATTTAGAAAGTTTTGGCTTAGGAAATTATATGGGTTATGATTTACCGCCTGGTAAAAAAGGATTAATTCCTTCTGCCAAATTTTACAATCGTTGGTATAATTACCCAACTTATAAATGGTATGCTACTGCAACAATATCTAATGCAATTGGGCAAGGTGAAGTAATCTTAACTCCTATGCAAATGGTTAATTTTACGGCAGCTATTGCTAATCGAGGTTGGTTTTACAAACCTCATATTATTAAAAATATTAATGGAGCAGACACTATTCCTTCAAAATATACCAAACGGTATAATACCACTATAGATCCCAAATATTTTGAACCTATAGTTGAAGGAATGCATCAAGTTTACACCGAAGGAACTGCTGCAAGACTTCGAATACCAGATATTGAAATCTGTGGAAAAACAGGTACATCAGAAAATTACACTAAAATAGGCGGCAAAAAGGTTCAACTCACCGATCACTCTATATTTATAGCTTTTGCTCCCAAAGACAATCCAAAAATTGCTATTGCTGTAATTGTTGAAAATGGATATTGGGGTTCTCGTTGGGCAGGAAGAATAGCAGGGTTAATGATTGAAAAATATCTAAAAGGTGAAATTACCAGAACAGATATGGAGAGCTATGTACTTAACGGAAGCCTTGAAGAAGAATATGCAAAACCACTTTCTGGACAACCTTTTAATATTAACTATTAATGGGATCTAGAGGAAATAAACAATTTGATTGGATTACCATACTAATTTATTTTGCCCTAGTTGGAATTGGATGGATCAATATTTACTCGGCATCGTTTAATGATTCTTCCACAAATTTTTTCGATTTCTCTCAAATTTACACCAAACAATTAGTTTGGATTAGTTTAAGTTTAGTTCTTATCACTTTTATATTAGCTATAGAGTCTAAGTTTTATGAACGGTTTTCTAGTGTAATTTATTTAATTTCTTTACTCTCTCTGTTAGGTCTTTTTGTTTTAGGAAAAAATGTAAATGGTGCCACTTCATGGTATTTTCTAGGAGGCTTTAGTATTCAACCAAGTGAATTTGCTAAAGCAGCTACCACTTTGGCATTGGCAAAATATGTAAGTGATATTCAAACTGACTTAAAAGAATTTAAAGATCAAATTAAAGCATTGGTATTAATATTTTTACCCGCATTAATCATCATACCTCAACCCGATCCTGGAAGTGCTTTGGTT
>JASFZG010000030.1:0-7381 GCA_046055745.1 Flavobacteriaceae bacterium
AAGAAAGGTGAATTAATTATCTCTTTACGTTCCGAAAAGCATCATTTTATAATTTTTAAGGAGTTGCTTGCTATATTAAATTAAATGTTTTTCAAAATGTCTTCTAGCTCTTACTATTACTAAGGAATACTTTTGAAAAATCAGTTATTTAACAGTTTTATCGAACAGGTTTTTCATAAAACTAGGGGTAAACATTTATCGGGAGACACCATTTCCTTTGTTATTAGCTTACTTGATTGTATATTTAATGAAAATTAACAATATAATTGAGAGCACTTGTTAACATAATGATAAACCTTAGGAGTACCTTGCTTTTTGCAATGTTGCTGCTCACCTCTTTTTTTAGCGATATTTATGCCGAAGAAAGTTTACTAGGTAAAGAGCATGTTGATGTAAGTTATAGCAATATTTTTAAAGAAGAAGGCTTTAGTATTTATTCGTCTATTATAAACGATAATATATATAGTCAAAATTTAGCGGCAGACTCAATTCAAACATTTAGATGGAAAGCAATTGAATTTGCACAAAGTGGAGATGGTGAAAACGCTTCTATATATATTGAAAAATATATTAAGTCATCATTACATGTTGGTTTTGTAAATAATGATGTTTTTGATGCCATATCAAATTCTGAAGAATTTCAACTTGTAAAAGAGAAATACAGATTAAACTTTAGTTTTATTAATCTATTTTATTTGTTTACTTCTCTAATAGGAATTTTTATTTTTATAGTATTAAACTTAAAAAAGAATACTTATAATTCTTCAACTACACTTATTAGCATTTTTGTGTTGATGCACTCTATTTTTATTTTAGATTTATTTTTCTTTTTATCTAATTTAAGATATAGTTTTCCACATACTTTTTTAATGTCAATTAATTTCTCTTTTTTATATGGACCTATAATTTACTTCTATTATAAAAAAATAACACTAAATTATAAGTTTAGAGCTAAAGATTTACTTCATTTAATTCCTACATTTATAATAATTGGATTTGTTCTACCATTCTATTTTTTATCTCCTTTAGAGAAATTAAGTATTATGCTTCAGGTTAGTGAGAAAAGTATACATCCAATAATAGATTATACTTTCATTGTAAAACTTACATCTTTAATAGTTTACTCTTTTTTAATTGTTAGAATATATTTTAAGAAAGTAAAAAACGACAATAAATCACCGCTTATTAAAATTAAATGGCAAAAAGGAATTGCAAGATTGGTTTCTGCTTATGTTGTGTTTTATGGGGTTTACGGTCTGATAATGGTAAGTAAAGTGATTCCAAAAATTGATTTTCTTTTTCATTTACAAATAGTAACTATGGCATTTATGGTGTTGTATATTGGTTATAAAGCTTATTTGTCACCAAAACTATTCTCTAATAGTTTTTATGAAGAACAACTACATAAGTATAAAAAATCAGGATTAACTTCAGGTTTTTCCATAGACTTAAAAGAAAAACTTATGTATTTATTGGAAGTTGATAAAATATACAGACAAAATGATATCAGTCTAGGAATTCTTTCAGATAAATTAGACACGAATCGTCATAATACTTCTCAAGTAATTAACGAGCATTTTAATTTAAATTTCTTTGAATTAATCAATAAGTTTAGAATTGAAGAAGCTTTAGAAATTATTAAAAACGACACTCATAAAAACATGAATATTATTGATGTTGCCTATGAGGTTGGTTTCAATAACAAAGTGACATTTAATAAGTCATTTAAAAAACTACTATCACAAACACCTTCTCAGTATATAGCGTCACTTAGCGCGTAAAAATTCAGTAAACATACTTCGGAAATGGCAATGTTTATGGGGGTTAACTAAATATCTTACCATTAGGTTTTTCTTTACACAGCAATCAGAATATAGAGCTTGTTGTCAATATTAATATTCTTAATTTTTTTGTTTCATCATAGAATAATTATTGTTTTTTAAGAATTGCTCTCGTATTACTTCAAGCTCTTTTCTTGGTTGTATTAACCTAATTAGTAACCCAAAATATTTTATTATGAAAAAAAAATACTATTTGTGGTTAGTACTCCTGTTGTTAAATATAACCATGGTACTCGCCCAAGAAAAATTAATCTCAGGATCTGTTTTAGATGAAAACGAAATTCCTTTAAACGGAGTAAACATTATCGTAAAAGGGACTTCTGTAGGAACTCAAACCGATTTTGATGGGAACTATAGTGTAAAAGCATCCGTTGGACAAACGCTGGTTTTTAGCTACGTTAGTTTTGAAACTAAAGAAATCGAAATAACTTCAAATTTAGTAACTCTTAATCTTACTATGATAGAAATAGCAGAAGCTATTGGCGAAGTTGTTATTACTGGTTTCGGAAGGCAATCAAAACGAAAAAACATCGATGCGATATCTACTGTAAATGCAGAACAAATTAAAGAAGTTTCAAATTCAAACTTCCAAAATGCATTGACAGGAAAACTTTCGGGCGTTCAAATCAATCAAGCCAATGGTAAAGCTGAAGGAAAAATCACTTTTAATATTAGAGGAGTTGCCAGTTTAAGTGGTAATCAAGAACCTCTTTATGTAGTTGATGGAGTTCCAATTATTAGCGACCAAGAATCTGGGAGTTCTGCGCCTACCAATCCATTATTAAACATTAATGCCAATGATATAGAGTCTGTTTCGGTGTTAAAAGATGCTTCTTCGGCAGCTATTTATGGTTCTAGAGGAACAAATGGTGTGGTGATTATTACTACTAAATCAGGTAAAAACGGAAAAGCAAAAATATCGTTTCGTTCCTCTTATGGTTATAGTGAAGCTGTAAATAAGAGAAAGTGGCTTAATGCAGATCAATACGTAGAATTATATACTGAAGCAGCAACAAATGCCGGGCAGACTGAAGCACAAATTGAAACAGCTTTAGATGATTTAGCAACAGACGATTTAGGAAATATAAGTGATTGGCGAAATGGAAATATAGATACCAATTGGCAAAATGAAGCATTGGTAGATGGAAGTATAAGTGAGTTGAGTTTTTCTATGTCTGGAGGTGACGATAAATCTTCTTATTTTATGTCTTTAGGAAGTAATAATACCGATGGTATTGTAAGAGGAAATAGCTTAGAACGTTACAATTTTAGATTAAATGCGAGTCGTAAATTATCCAATCGTTTAGAAGCTGGAGCTAATATCTCTATTGCAAGAAGTAGTATCGATCGTATTTCTGCCGATCGCCAATTTACAACACCTTTACAAGCAGTAGCATTAGTTCCAATTTCGCCAACTCATAATAGTGATGGTACTTTAAACGGAAATACCCTTTACGATAATTTCTTATTTGAAGAAGAGTTTGGTTATTTCAAGACAAATATCTGGAATCTTGGAGGAGTTGCTTTTGGTGAATATTCTATTCTCGAGGATTTAAAATTTAGATCTGAATTAGGTTATGAATTCTTTAATCAAACTGAAGAAACTTTTTCAGGAAGTGAAATTCCTAGAAATGGTGGTTTATCAAATGGAGCAGGAAGAACCGTAAGTAGAGATTTTCTAACATTTAATAATTATGCGACCTATGATAAAATTTTTGCAGATGTACATGATGTAAATCTTGTAGTAGGAATGAGTTATGAAGAAAATAACCGAAAAGGAATTAGTGTTCAAGGTGATTCATTTGCAAACGATCTAATTCAAACTGTTGCTGGTGCTACCAATATTACAGGTGGTTCTACTACTAGAGTAAGTAATAAATTAGTTTCTTATTTCGGAAGAGTAACTTATAGTTATAATAATAAATATTTATTAAAAGGAAGTATGCGTGTAGATGGTTCAAGCAGGTTTGGTCCTAATAATCGTTATGGTTATTTTCCTTCAGTTTCAGCAGGTTGGATTGCTACCAATGAAGTCTTTTTAGAAGAATCAAGTACTGTTTCATTTTTAAAATTAAGAGGTAGTTGGGGAATAACAGGAAATCAGCCTTTAGGAAGTTTCGACTATTTAAGTAGGTTAGGTTCAGGATCATACGATGTTGTTTCGGGGCAGTTTATTAGTGTTGTAGGTGATGCAGATTTAGGATGGGAAGAAACTACCCAATTAAATTTCGGGTTGGATTATGGGCTTTTTAATAATGTGGTAACCGGTGAATTTGATTACTATGTTAAGGACACAAAAGATTTATTGTTAAATGCTCGTCAACCATTAAGTACTGGAATAGCAGGAAATGTAATACTTACCAATATTGGTGAAGTTAAAAATACAGGGATTGAATTTTCAATTAATACAAAAAACATTACTAGAGAAAATTTTAGTTGGAATACCAATTTTAATATTTCATATAATAAAAATGAAATCATCAAACTCGTAGATGGAGATGATATTTTTGGTTCGGCTGGAGAAAGAGATTATTCAATTTTAAGAGAAGGAGAGTCATTTGGTGCGTTTTATTTGGTAGAGTATGCTGGTGTAGATCCTGAAAACGGAGATGCTTTATATTTTACAAATACTGAATTAGAAGATGGTTCTATCGAAAGGTTAGTCACTAATGATTATAGTGAAGCATCTAGAATTGTAGTAGGAAAAGCTTTACCAGATTGGATTGGCGGAATGACAAATACACTTCGCTATAGAGATCTAGATTTTAGCTTTACTTTCCAAGGACAGTGGGGAGCTCAGATTTATAATTCTGCTGGATTGTTTCAAGCATCAGGGTTTGCTGGCGGAAGAGACAATCAAAGTATCGAACAGTTAGACAGATGGCAGCAACCTGGAGATATTACCGATGTGCCAAGAGCCGATTTAAATGGAGATGCGGTAGAATCTACTCGCTATTTACAAGATGCAGATTTTATTAGACTCCGAAATCTTACCATAGGTTATAACTTTAAAAATCTTTGGAATATTGATATGATACGCGTGTATTTTTCAGGATTAAATTTACTCACTTTTACTGATTATGATGGTTGGGATCCAGAAGCTACTCGTGATGATTTACCAGGAAGTTTTGCCAGAGGTTATGAGTTTTACTCAGCACCACCAGCTAAAGTTTACACTTTCGGAATTAATGTTGACTTATAAAAAAATAAAATGATGAAAAAATATATAAATAAAATACTATACGTATTCGCAATGGCAGCCTTAGTAATAGGTTGCACGATAGACGACTTGAAAGACGAAAACAATTTATCTTTAGAATTGTTATTAACCGATGCAGATAATGTAGAAGATTTACTTGTTGGATCTTATATTTTTGCAGGAAGTGGAGGCTCTTATGGCGGGCAAACTTACATTGCTTCAGAATTAATAGGAAGTACCGACGAACTCATATGGAACGGTACTTTTAACGATGGACAGCAATATATAGATAAAAACATACTACCAAGTAACGGAATGGTTTCCACCTTAATGGCAGACAATTACGATGTAATTAATCAAGCAAATACAGTGCTTTTTGGTTTGGATCTATTTGAAAATCAAGATAGAAGAAACCGTGTTGAAGGGGAAGCGAAATTTCTTCGTGGCTTAGAACATTTTGATTTGGTACGTTTCTTTGCAAAACAATACCAAAGTGGTGGTTCTAATAATCAATTAGGGGTTTCAATTTTATTAACTAGCACTTTAAACGAAATTGCAGAAAACCCTAGAAGTACCGTAGAAGAAGTTTATAATCAAGTAATAATTGATCTAAACGATGCTGTAAATTTACTACCAAACACAAATGGTGTTTTTGCCGATAAATACACTGCAAAGGCATTATTAGCAAGAGTATATTTACAACAGCAAAATTATTCCGCAGCTAGAGATATAGCAAACGATGTAATATTAAATAGTGGACATTCTTTAACAGCTACTATTGAAGATGCTTTTAATAATGATACTGACTCAAGTGAAGATGTTTTTGCTATGCAAGTAACAGTACAAAGTGGTGCTAACTCTATGAATACTTTTTGGGCAACACAAGCCAATGGAGGACGCCCAGGAAATCCAGACATTGCCATTAGCGATGATTTTATAAATAGTTACGATGCTAACGATGATAGAGGACAATTTTTCTACACAGGAAATGGGGGGAATGCTTCCTCAAAATGGATTAATAGAAATGCAAATGTTCCACTACTTCGCTTAGCTGAAATGTATTTAATCAGAGCAGAATGTAATATTCGAATTGGATCTAGTATTGGTAATAGTCCATTAAACGATGTAAATATTTTGAGAGTAAGAGCGAATGCTCCAGTATTAAACTCTGTGAATTTAGAAGCTGTCCTTCAAGAAAGAATTTTTGAATTATCCTTTGAAGGGCACCTTCTTCATGATGTGAAACGTTTAGGATTAACAGCTGGGGGTTTATCTTCAGATAGTGATAAGCTGGTTTTGCCAATACCAGAGGACGAATTGAATACTAATCCCAATTCAACCCAAAATCCAGGATACTAATTTTTATGTTTAATTTTAGTATGACCTACAGGGTTTTTAAAATCTTGTAGGTCTTTTTCTTTATTTTTTCTTCACTGCACTTTCATACTTTTCAATCCAATTAGTAACAGACATCTTTGTAACTAATTCGCCTAATAATTCAAAGGGAATCTGATCAATTTTCTTAAACCGAATACAACTTTTTCCCATATCCAATTTGTTTTTTACGTATTTGGGATATTCCGAAGTAAACCATTCTAAAAGTTTAGGGTCATTGTAAATTCCCATATGATAAAAAGCAATAAAATTCTTTTGAGAAGCAATATTAATAAATGGCAAAGGCAAGCTAGGATTTACATGATAACCATCAAGATAGATAGAATGCGGAACATAATAAGCAGGCATATCATATAAAATTCCTTCTTCAAACCCTTTAGGGAGGTTTTTAAGTATCATTTTTCGTAATTTAATGAAGGCTGTTTTTCTGTCTTTAGGTAGTTGTGAGATGTATTTTTCAACAGTTTTTGCTTCGTATTTCATTTGATTTATTTGATTTATTTTTTAAATATAAGAAAGATTTTATTGTTTATTAAATGTGTTTTTTAACTTAGCAATCAAAATACCTCAAATTGACATTAACAGATTACACAAAAGAATTTAAGTATAATTTAAAGCTTGCATATCCAGTTATATTGGGAATGTTGGGGCATACTATGGTTGCTTTTGTGGATAATATTATGGTAGGTCAATTAGGTACAGCCGAACTTGCAGCTGTATCGCTCGCTAACAGTTTCATGTTTATAGCGATGTCTTTAGGTATTGGTTTTTCAACGGCTATTACCCCTTTAATTGCTGAAGCAGACGGCGAAGGTGATTTTAAAAAAGGCAAATCTACTTTCAAACACGGCTTATTTTTATGTGTGGTTCTTGGGATTGCATTATTCTTAGGAGTGTTTACTGCTGAACCATTATTGCATTTAATGAGACAACCAGAAGAAGTTGT
>JASFZG010000031.1:0-18851 GCA_046055745.1 Flavobacteriaceae bacterium
CAAAAAATACAATCTTTTTTAATACCTTTTTTTAAACTCCTGATAACTCCTATTTTACACCAAAAACTTTTTTTGTCCTTAATATATACACCTTTGAAACACTTGCATTCAAAACACAACACAAACACTGTTGTTTATTGGGACTCCCATCCTTTGTTTCGACAAAATTTGCCATTTATTACTTTCAAAAAACCTTTAGATAATGGACAATTAATTTAATGTTTCAAGATGCTTTAATGTAAGATTTGTTTTTTTAATGAATTACTTCTAAATCCCTTCCGAAGAAAAACCATAAAACCCATATATTCCTATTGTGAAACATTTAAACTCGTAGTATCTTTGCAACTTAAACTTTGTAAGTATGATAGCAATTACTTTACCAGACGGAAGTGTAAAGCAATTTGAACCAGGAATTACTCCAATGGGAGTTGCCATTAGTATTAGTGAAGGGTTTGCAAGGAATGTGATTTCTGCATCTTTTAACGAAACCACCATCGAAACCTCTACTCCTCTTACGGAAGACGGTAGCCTTGTGCTATATACATGGAGAGACGATAAAGGGAAACAAGCTTTTTGGCATTCGACTGCTCATATTATGGCACAAGCCTTGGAACAAATGTATCCTGGAATCAAACTTACGATTGGTCCAGCTATTGAAAATGGATTTTATTACGATATAGATTTGGTTGACAACACGATTTCTGAAAAAGACCTTCCTTCTATTGAGGTTAAAATGCTTGAAATTGCTCGCGGGAAACACGAATTTACATTGCGTGAATCTTCGAAAGCAGATGCATTGTCATATTATAAAGATTTAGGTAATGAATATAAAGTAGAATTGATCGAAAACCTGGAAGATGGAACGATTACTTTCTGCGATCACGACACATTTACCGATTTATGTCGTGGTGGACACATACCGAATACCGGAATTGTAAAAGCGATTAAATTGATGAGCATTGCTGGCGCTTATTGGCGTGGTGATGAAAACAATACACAGTTAACTAGAATCTACGGAATTAGTTTTCCGAAGCAGAAAGAACTGAAAGAATATTTAGCTTTATTAGAAGAAGCGAAGAAAAGAGATCATCGTAAACTAGGAAAGGAATTAGAATTATTCACTTTTTCAAAAAAAGTAGGTCAAGGGCTTCCATTATGGATGCCAAAAGGTGCTGCGTTAAGAGAACGTTTAGAGAACTTTTTAAAGAAAGCTCAGAAAAAAGCGGGTTACGAAATGGTAATTTCTCCACATATTGGCCATAAGGAATTATATATTACTTCTGGTCATTATGAAAAATATGGAGCAGATAGTTTTCAGGCAATTAAAACCCCAAATGAAGGAGAAGAGTTTTTATTAAAACCTATGAATTGCCCACATCACTGTGAGATGTTCAATAGCAAACCTTGGTCTTATAAAGATTTACCGAAGCGTTTTGCTGAATTCGGAACAGTTTATCGTTACGAGCAAAGTGGTGAGTTACACGGTTTAACTCGTGTGAGAGGATTTACTCAAGATGATGCGCATATTTTTTGTACTCCAGATCAATTAGATGAAGAGTTTAAAAAAGTAATCGACTTAGTATTGTATGTTTTTGGGTCTTTAGGATTTGAAGATTTTACTGCTCAAGTATCATTACGAGATCCTGAAAATCCTGAAAAGTATATAGGAAGTGATGAAAATTGGGAGAAAGCTGAAAAAGCAATTCTAAACGCTACTATAGAAAAAGGATTAAATTATACCGTTGAAACTGGAGAAGCTGCTTTTTACGGACCAAAATTAGATTTTATGGTTCGTGATGCTTTAGGTAGAAAATGGCAATTAGGAACAATACAAGTAGATTACAACTTACCAGAACGTTTTGAATTAGAATATAAAGGAAGTGATAACGAAATGCACCGACCTGTGATGATACATCGTGCTCCTTTTGGAAGTATGGAACGTTTTATCGCTATTTTACTGGAGCATACGGGTGGAAATTTTCCATTATGGTTAATGCCAGAACAGGTAAGTATATTATGTTTGAGTGAAAAATATGAAAAATACGCTCAAAAAGTTTTAAATGTGCTTGAAAATCACGAAATTCGCGCCCTCATTGATAATAGAAGTGAGACTATTGGCAAGAAAATACGGGAAGCTGAAATGAATAAAATCCCGTATATGCTGATTCTAGGAGAACAAGAGCAGAATGATGAAACAGTTTCAGTAAGAAAGCATAGTGAAGGGGACTTAGGTTCCATGTCGGTTTTAGCATTTTCAAAGTTGATAAATGACGAAATTGACAGTAATAAGAAAGAATTTTTAGTGTAACCAGTCTGTTTTTTTAAACAGATATAAATATTTTATAGCCATAGCAATACGTAGAAAAAGAAGCAGAGGACCTGCAAGGGTAATCAAAGAGGACAAACACAAGATTAACGATAAAATTCGTGCTCGTGAAGTTCGTCTTGTTGGTGAAAATGTAGAAGTTGGAGTATATCCAATTAGTAAAGCATTAGAAATAGCAAAAGATTTAGAAGTAGATCTTGTTGAAATTTCTCCAAATGCAACACCTCCTGTTTGTAAAGCAATGGACTATAAAAAGTATGTTTACGAACAGAAAAAGCGTGAAAAATCTTTAAAGTCTAAAGCAACAAAGGTAATTATTAAAGAGATTCGTTTTGGTCCAAATACAGACGATCACGATTATCAATTTAAAAAGAAACACGCGGAGAAGTTTTTAGGTGAAGGAGCAAAATTAAAAGCATTCGTGTTTTTTAAAGGACGTTCGATCATCTATAAAGACAAAGGTGAAATTTTACTATTACGTCTAGCCCAAGATTTGGAAGAGTTTGGTAAAGTAGAGCAAATGCCTAAACTGGAAGGAAAGCGAATGACCATGTTCATCGCTCCTAAAAAGGTAAAATAGATTGAATATTTATTCCTATTAAAAGGAACATTTATATAAGTGAAATAAATAATAAAAAAGGAAACATGCCTAAACAAAAAACAAAATCTAGTGCTAAGAAGAGATTCAGAGTAACAGGTACTGGAAAAATTAAAAGAAAGCATGCGTTTAAAAGTCACATCTTAACAAAGAAGTCTAAAAAACGTAAGCTTGCTTTAACACACGACACAGTTGTGCATAAAGCAGACGAGAGTAATGTTAAGCAAATGCTTCGATTGAAGTAATCTTAACCGGTTAATCAAAAAAATTATAAACCCTGGAGTTAGGCCACTAATAAAAAGAATTCTGAAACAATGAATCGCCTACTACAAAAAACAAATTAAATTATGCCAAGATCAGTAAATTCAGTTGCTAAAAGAGCCCGAAGAAAAAAGGTAATGAAGCAAGCCAAAGGATACTTTGGAAGACGTAAAAATGTATGGACAGTTGCTAAAAATGCTGTAGATAAAGCAATGCTTTATTCTTACAGAGACCGTCGTGCAAAGAAAAGAACTTTCCGTGCTTTATGGATTACTCGTATTAATGCGGGCGCCAGATTACACGGTATGTCTTATTCACAGTTTATGGGAAAAGTAAAATCTAATAACATCGAACTTAATCGTAAAGTGTTAGCAGATTTAGCGATGAACCACCCAGAAGCTTTTGAAGCTATCGTAAACAAAGTAAAATAAGACAATAATAACACTATTTATTTCACTAAAAATCCCGCTCGTTGAGCGGGATTTTTTTTGTTTACTATTTTACGTAATTTAGACAAAAAGTTTTATTATGAAACTATGGCTCCTTTTTTTATTTAGTATAGTTTCAATTATTGGAAATTCTCAAAATGATAATAATTACAAAACTGGACAAAATAAATCTGTCTACTTACCTCTTGGAAGAATATCATTTGCAGATAGCATTATAGAATTCAATATTGGGAAACCCCTGCCTTATAAAAAATTTAGTGACTCTTCACAAGCATTAAATGCTCCTAATTACACAGCTTATAACACACCTAATTATGTTTCTTTAGGATGCAAAGGAAGTCTTACAGTAGCTTTTACAGATAATGGTTTTATGAATTTACCCGGAAATGACCTCTACATTTTTGAAGTAGGCCCATCTGAAGAAGCTGCCAAAATAGAAATATCTGTAGATGGTGTCGAATGGTTTTTTGCTGGGAATATTTCAGGTGGGAAATCTATTATTGATTTAGAAAACGAAAATATACCTACCGAAACTGTTTTTTATTTCCTTAAAATTACTGACCAAAAAGAAGTTTGTAAAAGCAAAACAGCCGGAGCTGATATTGATGCTGTTGGAGCTATTAATAGCGTTATAAAACTTTCTATTCAAGCAGATTTATTATTTGACTTTGATAAATATACTCTTTTGGAAACAGCAGAAAAAATTGTGCAAGACTTATCTGAAGCAATATTACAAGTTGAAAAAGCTACCATTTTAATTGAAGGACATACTGATAGTGACGGTAATGAAACTTATAACTTAGAGCTTTCAAAAAAAAGAGCCAATTCTGTTAAAGATGTTTTACAAAAAATGCTTAACAACAAAGGTGAATATGATTTTATAATAAAAAACTATGGTGAGAACAAACCGAAAACACCAAATTCAACCGAGGAAAACAAACAATTAAATCGTAGGGTTGAAATTTTAGTTTTACCACCTCAGGAGTATTATAATTCTCTTCAGAATTAATTAATATAACACTTCCCAAGTAATCTAAACATCCTAAGGAGTTCAACTTCTTTCAGGTTTTTAAAAAATAAAATCTATAACCTAAAGTACTTTAGGTTATAGATTTTATTTTTTAAATTGTATGTCTTCTTTGTTTTTAGAATTCCAATAAATTATTTCGCAGGGATCTCTTTCAAAATTTCTAGCACAAAGTTCCAAAATTTCTGAGTAGATGGAATATTCGCTCTTTCATCTGGAGAGTGCGCTCCTTTAATAGTTGGACCAAACGAAATCATATCCATTTCTGGGTAATTGGTTCCTAAAATTCCACATTCTAATCCAGCATGACAAGCAGCTACATTTGCTTTTTCACCGTTTAATTTTTCATATAACCCATCCAATACTTTTAAAATGGCTGAATCCATATTAGGAGCCCAACCTGGGTAATCTCCTGCTAAATTCACAGAAAATCCTGCTAATTCAAAAACTGCCTTTAAAGTATTTACCATATTATCTTTAGAAGAATCTACCGAAGAACGTGTTAAACATTCAATGGTAATGTTTCCTTCAGCTACCGATATTTTTGCAATATTATTAGAGGTTTCTACTAAATCTTCAATCGCAGGGCTCATTCTAAAAACTCCATTATGAGCACCGTGAACTGCTTTTAAAAACAATGATTGAGTTTCAGAATCCATCATTGTTTCAGGAAGTGAATCTTGTTTCACAGCAGTAATGGTGATATCTTTTTCTAAATGTGCATATTCTGTAATGATTTCAGATTTCATCTTTTCAAAACCTGAAAGGAATTCATCTTCATTTGAAACAACCACCATCGAATTACTCTCTCTTGGAATCGCATTACGTAAACTTCCTCCTAAAAGAGAAGCAATATTCATTACATTATACGTTTCAGTTAAAATACGGTTCATCATTTTATTAGCATTTCCCAATCCCAAATGAATTTCCATTCCACTATGGCCTCCTTGTAATCCTTTTACTGTAACTTTATACGTTACTGAATTGTTTGGAACTTCAATTGGATTATAACTTTTTGTTGCAGTAACATCTACTCCACCGGCACAACCTACACCTATTTCATCGTCTTCCTCAGTATCTAAATTCAATAATATTTCACCTTGAAGAATTCCTCCTTTTAAACCAATAGCACCTGTCATCCCGGTTTCTTCATCGATTGTAAACAGCGCGTCAATCGAAGGATGCGCAATAGAATTGCTTTCTAATATCGCCATAATGGTTGCAACTCCCAAGCCGTTATCGGCTCCCAAAGTGGTTCCGTTAGCACGTACCCAATCACCATCTACATACATTTCGATTCCTTGTGTATCAAAATCAAAATCGGTATCATTATTTTTTTGATGTACCATATCAATATGTGATTGTAATACGATTCCTTTTCTGTTTTCCATTCCTGGTGTGGCAGGTTTACGGATAATTACATTACGGACATCGTCTTCAAAAGTTTCCAATCCAAGGTTATTTCCGAAGTTTTTCATAAACTCAATTACACGTTCTTCTTTTTTAGAACCACGTGGTACTGCGTTTAAATCGGCAAAATTATTCCAAAGTGCTTTGGGTTCTAAATTTCTTATTGCTTCATTCATATTGATGTATTTTTTATTTTCTAAAAGCAAAATTACAATTAACTTCAGTGAGTAAAAATTATAAAAAGAATTATTTGTAAGTTTGAAAAATGCAAAAGAAAACAAAACTAATTCTAACCATTTTATTTCCAATTCAGATTTTAGTTTTGTTACTATTAAAAAGGTTTCCTGAATTTATTGAAACCTATTATAGCACTGGTATTTTTCCTATTATTTCTAAAATCACTAGGTATTTATTTGGTTGGATCCCATTTTCAATAGGTGATATTTTTTACTTAGTACTTATTATTTATATGTTTCGATGGATCTACAAAAACATTCGACGTGTAAAAACAGACCCTAAACATTTTTTATTAGATATTTTTTCTACGCTTTCAATAGTTTATTTAGTTTTTAACCTACTTTGGGGTTTGAATTATTACCGAATTCCGCTTCATAAAAAACTTTCAATAAAAACCGATTACACTACAGAACAGCTTATAGAAACCACCAAACGATTGATTAAAAAATCAAACGAAATGCACCGCAAATTAGGTTTTGCAGATTCTGTAAAAATTGAATCTCCTTACGATCATAAGCAAATTTTTAAAATGACTTTAAACGGTTATGAAAATTTAGCAAAAAAACATTCCAACCTATCATATTCACTCTTAAGCCTTAAAAAAAGCAGCTGGAGTTTGGGCTTAACATATATGGGTTATAGTGGCTATTACAATCCTTTTTCGGGTGAAGCACAAGTAAATGGATTAATAAAATTACACAAATTTCCTGTGGTGAGTTGCCACGAACAAGCTCATCAAATTGGGTATGCAGCAGAAAATGAAGCCAATTTTATCGCAGCTTTAGCCACATTAAATAACGATGATGAATTTATACAATACACAGGTTATATTTTCGCCTTACGTTATTGTATAAATGAAATTGCTCGTAGGGATATTGACACCTATCACGATTTATTAAAAACCATTAATCCAGGAATTTTAAAGAGCTACAAAGAAATGCGAGATTTTTGGAAAAGTTATGATAATCCGTTTGAAGTGATTTCAAAGTTATTTTGGGATCAATTTTTAAAAGCCAATAACCAATCAAAAGGTATTAAAAGTTATAGTTATATGGTCGCATTGATCGTTAATTACTATGATAATGAACCTTTTTAAGCGGCTAATGTTAAAATTCTAGATTTTAATTATTTCTCATTCCATATTTGTATTTTTAATTTTTATAGTTAATACTACCTTTACATGAAAAAAACCTTACTCCTATGCTTTCTCTTTATAAGTATAAACAATGTATTTGCTCAAGACTACTTTCCGAAGAATACTGGATTAAAACAAGAAAACAATAATTATACGGCATTTACCAACGCTACTATTTATGTAACGCCTACCGAGATTATTGAAAACGGAACCTTACTTATTCAAAATGGAAAAGTAATTGCCTCCGGTAAATCGATTACCATTCCTCAAAACACCATTATTGTTAATTTAGAAGAAAAATACATCTACCCTTCTTTTATCGATTCCTATTCTGGTTTTGGAGTTGAAGCTCCTAGTAAAGCTGAAAGAAGTAGATCACAACAATACGAAACCAAACGCGATGGTTTTTACTGGAACGATCACGTAATGCCAGAAAATAAAGCTATTGATAAATTTAAATACCAAAATAAAAAAGCGAAAACTTTACGAGAAGCAGGATTTGGAGTGGTAAACGCGCATATTATGGACGGAATCGCAAGAGGAACAGGAGTTCTGGTTGCGCTAAATGATAAAGGAAATAATTCAGAAAGAATTATTAATGATACATCTGGTCAGTACTTTTCATTTAAAAAATCAAAAGGAAGTAGACAATCCTACCCTTCTTCTTTTATGGGTTCTATTGCTTTATTGAAACAAATTCAACATGATGCAAAATGGTATGCTGCAGGTTATTCAAAAACTAAAGATTTATCATTAGAAGCTTTAATTGCAAACCGTAATCTTCCCTCTTTTATTGAAGCTGGAGATAAAGAAAAAGACATTCACGCAGATAAAATTAGCGACCTATTTAACCTCAACTATGTGATTGTTGGTGGTGGCGATGAATATGAAAATCTGGCAAACATCAAAGCGACCCAAGCAGATTTTATAATACCAATTAACTTCCCAGAAGCTTTTGATGTTAGCGATCCTTATGCAGTAAATTACTTGACTATTGAAGAAATGCGTAATTGGAATCAAGCACCAACCAATCCAAAGGTATTGTCCGAAAACGGAGTAAATTTTGCGCTAACTACTTACAAACTAAAAAAACCATCTGAGTTTAATACTCAACTTAGAAAAGCAATAAAATATGGTTTTGATAAAACAAAAGCATTAGAGGCATTGACTACAATTCCTGCTAAAATGTTAGGACAAAGTGGTAAAATAGGAACTTTAAAAAACGGAAGTTATGCTAATTTCTTAATTACATCGGGTGAAGTATTTGATAAGAAAACTACCTTGTTTGAAAATTGGGTTCAGGGCACAAAAAATATAATCAACCCAATGAATCAAAAGGATATTCGGGGAGCTTACACTATAAATATTTCAGGTAAAACTTATGATGTTACCCTTTCTGGAGAATTGAATAAAATAAAATCGGAAGTAAAAATTGATACTTTAAAGTACTCTTCAAAATTCACTTATAAAGACAATTGGATCACACTTTCATTTACCGATAAAGAAACCAAACAAGTTTTTAATAGTACTGCAATCATTAAAAAAGACACCGATAATATTTCAGGAAAACTAATCTTACCTAATGGAAGAGAAACCTTGTTTACCGCTGTTAAAAAAAACGCTTCAGAAGAGGAAAAAGGAGAAACCGAAGATAAAAACACTTCCGAAGAACTAGAAATTGTTCCACTAACCTATCCAAATGTTGGGTATGGATATACTGAAATTCCGAAGCAACAAACCATTTTATTTAAAAACGCAACGGTTTGGACTAACGAATCTGAAGGAGTTTTAACCCAAACCGATGTACTAGTTAAAAACGGAAAAATTGCAAAAGTAGGAGCTAATATAAAATCTAGCGGTGCTTTAGTGATTGATGCTACTGGAAAACACATTACATCAGGAATTGTTGATGAACATTCACATATAGCACTCTCGTATGTTAATGAAGGGGGACAAAATTCTTCAGCAGAAGTAAGTGTGGGAGATGCGCTTGATCCAGAAGATATGAACCTTTATTACAACCTTGCTGGTGGTGTTACAACTATACAACTGCTGCATGGTTCTGCAAATCCTATTGGTGGACGTTCGGCAATTATCAAACCGCGTTGGGGAGCAGATTCTAACGGGCTTCTATATGAAGGAGCTCCAAAATTTATAAAATTTGCCCTGGGTGAAAATGTAAAACAATCTAATTGGCAAAGTTTTAATCGTTTCCCACAAACCCGTATGGGCGTTGAGCAAATGTATGTTAACTACTTTACGAGAGCCAAAGAATACGAAGCATTAAAGAAAAGCGGAAAGCCATTTCGTTACGATGAAGAAATGGAAGTAATCGTCGAAATTTTAAACGGAGAGCGATTTATTTCTTGTCATTCATATGTTCAAAGTGAAATCAATATGCTGATGAAAGTAGCGGAACGTTTCGGATTTAGAATTAACACATTTACTCATATTTTAGAAGGTTATAAAGTAGCCGATAAAATGAAAGAACACGGAGTTGGAGGTTCAACTTTTAGTGATTGGTGGGCTTATAAATATGAAGTAATTGATGCTATACCTTACAATGCTGCTATAATGAGTTCAGTTGGAATTACCGTTGCTATTAACAGTGATGATGCAGAAATGTCTAGAAGGTTAAATCAAGAAGCTGCAAAATCTGTAAAATATGGCGGAATGAGTGAAGAAGAAGCTTGGAAAATGGTAACCTTAAATCCTGCAAAATTATTGCATTTAGATAATGAAATAGGAAGTGTAAAAGAAGGAAAAGTTGCCGATTTAGTTTTATGGAGTGACAATCCATTATCAATATATGCT
This sequence comes from Flavobacteriaceae bacterium, assembly GCA_046055745.1. Classification (GTDB taxonomy): domain Bacteria; phylum Bacteroidota; class Bacteroidia; order Flavobacteriales; family Flavobacteriaceae; genus Marifrigoribacter. The sequence goes on from JASFZG010000031.1 coordinate 10,258, forward strand.
AAAGCAGAAAAAACCTTAATTGAAGGAGCCATCTATTTCGATATTGAAAAAGACAAACAACAAAGAGCAGCCGTTAAAGCAGAAAGAAATAAACTCATTAACTTAATGAGAAATGAAAAAGGTAACGGTGGTAAAAAGAAAAAACCAACCAAAAAAGAACGAAAAGTTTATACTTGTGAGTCGGAGTAAGCAGTAAGAAAAAAGAAATTATGAAACATTATCAAATGAAATCAATACTTAACATAACAATATTCTTTATCGGGTTCTTTGCAATTGCACAACAAACCCCCGCTCCTATTCAGAGTGAAATAATTACTATTGTTGGAGCAACAGCACATATTGGCAACGGAACGGTGATTGAAAATTCAGTTATCATTTTCGAAAACGGAAAAATTACAGCAATTGGTGATGAAAACAAAACTCCCGTAAAAGGTCAAGGACAAGTTATTAATGCAAAAGGAAAACATATTTATCCTGGTTTTATAGCTCCAAATACCACATTAGGTTTGGTAGAAATTGATGCAGTACGTCCAACAAGAGATCAAGATGAAATTGGAGATATGATTCCTAATGTTAGAAGCTTAATAGCCTATAACGCAGAAAGTAAAGTTACAGAATCTATGCGACCAAATGGTGTATTAATTGGCCAGATTACACCTCGCGGTGGAACTATTTCTGGAACCTCATCTATCGTACAGTTCGATGCTTGGAATTGGGAAGATGCAGCTATAAAAACAGACGACGGAATTCATTTACATTGGCCAAGTAGTTATTCACAAGGTCGTTGGTGGTTAGGAGAATCTAGTGCATACAAACCAAATAAGAAGTATCAAGAAAGAATAAATACTATTAAAAACTTTATACTAAATAGTAAGTCTTATGGTAAGACAACACCAAAAACTCAAAATGAAGCATATCAAGCGATGCAAGGTCTTTTTAATGGATCACAAAAATTGTTTGTAAATGCCGATAGCGAAAAAGAAATTATTGATGCAGTTACTACTTTAAAGGATTTAGGAATCCAGCAAATCGTAATTATTGGAGCTTATGACGCATATAAAATCACTGAATTCTTAAAAACAAATCAGGTTTCTGTTTTAATCCAACGAGTACACACCACTCCAGACAGTGATGATGAAGACTATGATTTAACTTTTAAAATGGCAAAATTATTAGTAGATGCTGGGGTGTTAGTCGCTTTACAAACCAAAGGGCAAATGGCAGGCATGAACACTAGAAACCTTCCATTTTATGCAGGACAAGTAGCGGCACAAGGTTTAGATAAAGAAACAGCTCTGCAATTAATCACATTAAATGCAGCAAAAATATTAGGAATTGACGCTGACTATGGAACTTTAGAAGTTGGAAAAAGTGCCACTCTGTTTATATGTGAAGGTGATGCTTTAGATATGCGAACTAATATTCTTAGCAAAGCTTTTATTGATGGTCGAGATATTTCGTTAGAAACTCACCAAACTGAACTTTGGAAGCGTTATTCTGAAAAATATAATAATAAATAACTCATTTGAACCTTACTGTTTGATGAATAAAATCATCCCATTTATACTATTCATTTTTTGTTTGAGTACCATTCAAGCACAACGAAATTATAAATTTGAAAACTTCGGAAATAGATCTATTTTATTAAACGGAAACGTAACAGGAAGTGTAGATGACCTTGGAGCCACCTACTACAACCCAGCAAGATTGGCATTGGTAAAAGACCCTGTGTTTTCATTAAATGCAAAAATGTTTCAGTTAAGTAATTTGAAAATAGATAATATTTTAATTGAGGGTCAGGATTTAAAAGAGTCCCAATTTGATGGGCTCCCAAGTATGATAGCAGGAACTTTTAAATTAAAGTTTCTAGAAGGCCATCAATTTGCATACTCAATCATTTCAAGAAATAGAACAAAGATTTCTATTGGCTATAATACAGGGTTAATAATAGATGAAATTATAGATGATTTTCCAAAGATAGATAAATACGTTGGTGAAATATTATTAAACAATAATTTAAGAGAGAATTGGTTCGGAATCTCTTGGGCTAAATCATTATCTGAAAATTTTAGTATTGGAGCTTCTTTATTTTATTCAGATTATAAATTTGATGGAAGTAATATTCAAAAATTCTCAACCTTAGATGTAAATGAACAAGTGGCATTGTATAATAATTCAGTTTCATTTCGACAGAAATCTTATGGGTTGTTCGGAAAAATTGCAGCTGCCTGGGTATATTCTAACATTAATTTTGGAGTAAACATTGATCTTCCTTATGTGGAAATTGTTAGTGATGGTTCTTTTAAGTACGAAGAGTACCTAACTGGTTCCCCTCTAGATGATGATATATTTACATTTAATGATTTTGATAATATTAATGCTAAACGAAAATATCCATTAGGAATTTCTGTAGGAGCTGGAATCCCATATAAAAAACATACTATTCACGCTAATTTAAGTTGGAATGCACCTGTTAGCAGATATAGCAAATTAGAAATTCCGCCATTAGTAAGTGAAACCGAAGATGATCTCCCAGTTATTTATTTTGATGAAGCCCTTAAATCTACTTTCAATTTTGGTATTGGTGCAGAGGTATTTGTTTCTGAAAAAATCAATGCATTTGGAAGTTTTTCAACAGACTTTTCTCCTTATGAAGAAAGTGCTTCCGTATTTGATGCTATCAATCAATCTAGTGAAAACATTAATTTCAAAACCGATTATTTTCATTATGGAGCTGGAATTAACGTAGCACATAAATGGGCTAACTTTATTTTTGGAGCTGTTTATTCTAATGGGAATTCAGAAATCATTAAACCTTTAGATAATCCTTTAAAACCAGATATTGATGTTAGTCTAGATCTTGAAACTGCAAAAATTCATATCGACCGATGGCGTTTTTTAATAGGAGTAGAAATATTATTTATGGATAAAGCTTTTAAAAAGTATAATATTGACCCTAAAATTATTATTCCTTAAGAACTGATTTTATCTTTTTGAAAAACAGAAAATAAAATATAGAGTATAAGGATTACTGGAATTGCAATAAACTTAAACACTAACAGCAAAAGTAAACTGATTCCTAAAAAAATATATCTTACTCTATTACTAGCAAAATCCCAAGTTTTAAACTTTAATGCAAATAAATGGATTTCAGCATTTAGTAAATAAGAACTTAATAAGGTAAGAACAATTAAAAACCATTTGTTAAAGATAACCCCTTCCATAACTTCATAATATTGAAATTGATACATTAAAGGTAAACTAATAATTAATAAAGTAATTGCTGGAGTTGGCAGCCCGATAAAGCTTGATGTTTGCCTAGTATCCACATTAAATTTTGCCAAACGATATGCAGATGATAAAATAATTAATAAGCCTAAAAAAGGAAGAAAACTTATGCTATCTCCAAACCAATTCATACTTTCGGAAGTTTCAAACCCTGTTTCCAAAAGATGAGGAGTCGTTGCTTTATTTAACAATTGAAACATCATTAATCCTGGTACAACACCAAAACTCACCATATCTGCTAGCGAATCTAATTGCAATCCAACATCACTTTGTACATGGAGTAATCTAGCAGCAAGTCCATCAAAAAAATCTAGGAACATCCCTAATAAAACTAAAAATGAAGCGACTACTAAATCACCACTTACTACAAAAAGTATTGCAATACAACCACTTAAAAGATTTAAAGAAGTGATAATATTTGGAATGTGTTTTTTCATTGGTTTTAATTAATTTATTAAAAGAATGTAAACGATTTATCGTAATTAAGTTAGTAACAAACTTACTAATTAACCTTTAATAATGTAAAAATAGAAAAGTATTTTCGTCTATAACAATATGTGGTAGAAATAATAGTTTATTATTCTGTAAAATAGTCAGATATTTGCCCAAATTACAAAGCTTGAAGAAGAAAATATTTATTGTATTAATGATGCTCTCTTTTGCAGCAAATTCACAATCCGTTAGAAAATACTCTAATGAGTTTATGAATATTGGTGTAGATGCAGCAGCTTTTGGAATGGCAAATGCCGTTACAGCTTCAACTGCTAATGTAAATGCTGGTTATTGGAACCCCGCAGGTTTAATCGCCCTAGAAGACAACCAACTCTCTCTAATGCATGCCTCCTATTTTGCAAATATTGCGAACTACGACTATGGGGCTTTTGCAATGGTTTTAGACGACCGTAGTGCCGTGGGTATATCGCTAATAAGATTTGGAGTTGACGATATTCTAAATACTACTCAATTAATAGATGATGCAGGAAATATAGATTACAGTCGGATAAGTTTATTTTCTACTGCAGATTATGGCGTAACTTTTTCTTATGCCAGAGCATTACCTTTAGATGGTTTAAATATTGGTGTTAATGCTAAAGTAATTCGAAGAATTATTGGAGATTTTGCATCATCTTGGGGTTTTGGACTGGATTTAGGAGTTCAGTTTAATAAAAATGATTGGCAATTTGGTGTTATGGTTCGTGATATTACTACAACGTTTAATGCTTGGGCTATAGATGAAGAAAAGTTTGCGGAAATTCAAGGTGCAGTAGATGATCAAAATCAAGAATTACCTGAAACTACCGAAATAACAATCCCAAAATTAAATGTGGGAATGTCTAAAAAATTTATATTCCATTATGATTATGCTTTACTTGCTGAAATAGATTTAAACGTTCGTTTTGCAGAAACCAATGACATTATATCTTCCTCTTTTGCGAGTATTACCCCTGCTCTTGGATTTGAATTTGGTTATATCGACTTAGTTTTTATTAGAGCTGGAATTGGTAATTTTCAAAATATTACTCAATTAGACGGAAGTGATTCTGTAGGGTTTCAACCAAATATCGGTATTGGATTTAAGTATAAAGGAATTCAAATAGATTATGCCTTAACAGATATTGGCGACCAAAGTGCTGCTTTGTATTCTAATATTTTTTCACTTACCTTGGACTGGAGTATATTTAGATAGTACTCATCAAATAAAAGTTTTTATTAGAACATTTAATTTAACTGAATTGAAAAAACTTTACCTCATCATCTTTTTCTTAAGCCTTTTTCACCTCGGAAATGCACAAGGAATACAACTTTCTGAAAAAGCAGAAATAAGTATCTTAACCATTGGTGCTGGTGATAATCTTAACGATAGTTTTGGTCATAGTGGTTTTAGAATAAAAGACACTAATCTTAATATAGACATTGTTTTTAATTATGGTACTTATAATTTTAATACCCCTAATTTTTACCTAAAATTTGCAAGAGGAAAACTCTTATATAAAATTGATTCTAATAACTTCAAGCCTTTCTATAATTACTATGTTAAACAAAATAGGTCGATTATAGAACAACAATTAAATTTAACAAAATCTGAGAAACAAGAACTCTTTAATTATTTATTGAACAATAGTAAACCTGAAAATCAAGAGTATTTATATGACTTTTTATTTGATAATTGCGCCACAAGGATCAGAGATGTTTTAGTTACTATACTTGGTGATAAATTAAATTATAAAGAAGAACCATTAGATGAGAAATCTTATACTTTTAGAGAATTAATTCAAAAAAATGTATACTGGAATTCTTGGGGAAGTTTTGGGATGGATATAGCTATTGGTGCTGTAGTAGATCAAAAAGCAACAGTTTGGCAATATCAATTTTTACCACACTATGTAATGGAAGCAGCAAATAATACGAGCGTTACAAATGAAGGTGTTACTGAAAAATTAGTAAAGTCTACTTCACCAATTTATGAAGAGAAACCATACCAATTAAAATCAATTTTTTTTACAAGTCCATTATTTGTTATGGGTTTATTAGGCTTGTTAATTTTGTATATAACTTATAACGATTTTAAAAATAACAAACGTAGCCGCTATTTAGATGCTTTCATATTTTTAATAACTGGATTAATAGGGATATTTTTATTATTGCTTTGGATGGCAACAGACCATTCTACTACTAAAAATAATTATGATTTATTATGGGCGTTTCCGTTTTCACTATTATTTATTGCATCTATTTTAAAGAAGAATCCACCTTTGTGGTTGGGTAAATATATATTTTTCCTTTTGCTAATGCTAGTACTGTTATGTGTCCATTGGTTAACAGGCGTACAAGAATTTGCTTTAGCACTTACCCCATTATTGGTCGCATTATTTATAAGGTATATATTCCTTATTCGTTATTTTAAAAGAATTAGTAAAAGCTAATTTTTCACAAACCTTCGTTGTAAGATTAATTGTATGCGATAGAAAACCCAACCAATAATACTTCCAAAAGCCATTCCTGTAAATACATCTAGTGGATAATGTACTCCAACATAAATTCTGCTATAACCAACTATTGAAGCCCAGAAAAGCAATATAAACGGAAGATATTTGAATTTACTTCTTAAAATTAATCCCATAAAAACTGCCGTGGCCATAGAGTTTACTGCGTGGCCAGAAAAGTAGCCATAGCGTCCACAATTTTCTACTACATGACGCATTAGACTATGTAAATCCTCTTCCTGACAAGGTCTAGGGCGTTGAAAACCATATTTAAATAAGTTAGCTAATTGATCTGCAAAAGTGATCATTAAAGCTGCAGAAAGTATAATAACAAACATTCCCTTTAAGCCATAATTCTTGTAAACCAAATAAAGCAGTACTGCATATAATGGGACAAATGTCAGCTTATTTGTAATGATTTGCCAAAGTAGATCCCAAGGTTCACTTCCAAGGTTATTCAGAAATAAAAAGAGGTCGGTGTCATATTTAAGTAATTCTTCAATCATCTTCGTAACGTGCTACTTCTCTATCATAAAAATCACTAGCATCTTTAACGGCAGTTTCCATTTCTGCTTCCAATTCCTTTTGATCTTCTTTATCAAATTCCTCCAACCATTCTACCTCATCATCTTGTAGATTAATGATAAATCGTGGAAACTCTGTATGAATTACAAATACTGCTTCAGGAAAATCGGTGTTGTCTCCTAATATAAATTTTGGAAGTGTCATTTCTTAGTATTTAATTTCAGGACAAAGCTACAAATTAAAAATTGAGCCAACACATAGGTAAGCATAATTACCAACGAAAAATAAGCTTCTTTTTGGTAAAACATATTGATTGCCAATACCGAATCTGAAACAATAAAAACAAAAACACCCATGACTAAAACTAAGTAAACATCTGTTTTTTTCTGAATAAAAAGCAATAAAGAAACGGTTCCAAAAACTGAAATTACCAAGGCGTAAATAATTACTGGAATTTTCATTCCACCCAAATGTTCATAAAGTAAATTAAGGAGTAGAATAAAAATTATTACATAGGGGATTGAAACTGAAACCACCTCCTTAATGGTTGTTTTTACTAATAATTTCACAACCATCATAATGTAAAATAGATGCGCAATTAAAAAGGAAGCAAGTCCTAATATAAAAAACAGTTCTCCTTTTCCGAGTAAAAAGACATCACCTAAAAAACTGAAGAATAATCCGTAAACAAAAAATTTGTTTATGTTTTCGGTATTTATTTTATAATACCAAAACAGGCTAATCATTAGCAATGGTTTTGCGATATAGATCACTAATTGATTTTCAAAATAGATTCCTATAAAATCTGCAAGACATATAACAATAAAGGCTACTAATGGAAGTAATTTATTCATTATTCGCCGTCGTTATTAAGTCATTCTCAACAATCAATTTTTTAGAAAGATAATTAAACCGAATAAATAACATAATTCCTGAAGATGTCAACCCTGCTAATAAGCCCAACCAGATTCCAGCGCTTTTATATTCGGTATATAAACTTAAATAATAGGATATCGGAAACCCAATAACCCAATAAGCAATAAAGGTAATAAAGGTCGGAATCTTTACGTCTTGCATACCACGTAATGCTCCTAAAGCAACTACTTGAATGGTATCTGAAATTTGAAAAACCGCAGCAATTAATAATAACTTAGAAGCGATACTTACCACTTCAAAATTATCTGCAAATTTGGTTGGATCGTCAAAATCTAAATATAACTTAGGAAGGCTTCCGCTAAATACAAAGAATAAAATTGCAAAGACTACCGCAAATAACGTTGAAATCATAAAGATGGAAAATGCTATTCTTCTAAGTTCTCTAAATCGTTTTAATCCTTTTTGGTTCCCTAAACGAACCATTGCAGTTACACTCAATCCAATAGCAACCATAAAAGTCATTGACGATAGATTTAAGGCTATTTGATTGGCTGCTTGTGGATTCTTTCCTAAAATACCTGAAAGCCATATAGCAGCAGTAAAAATTGCCACTTCAAAAAACATTTGCATCGCTGAAGGAAATCCTAAATCAAACAGTTTTTTGAACATTTTTTTAGATAAAGTGAAGAATTTAATATTCAACACAAACTCTCTTGATTTATGATGTTGTGATAATAAATACCACAAGTAAATTACCATAATTACTCTCGAAACTAAAGTACCAATTGCTGCTCCAACCATTCCTAATTCTGGAAAGCCAAACTTTCCGAAGATAAACAAATAGTTGAGTGTCACGTTCACAATATTTGCTATTAACGTAGCATACATCGGGTATTTGGTCATTGACATTCCGTCACTAAA
>JASFZG010000032.1:0-5297 GCA_046055745.1 Flavobacteriaceae bacterium
TTTAAAGCCGAATAATCTCCAATACTCACATTGGTGAATTTTCCATTGAATGTTGCGTGATTGCCAATCATAGCGTTGTCCAAAGTAGCATTTTTTATCAATGTGTTGGTTTGGATTATACTATTTTTAACATTACTGTTTTCAATTTTGGTATTTGCACCAATAGAAGCAAAAGGTCCCACCTTACTATTTTTTAAAACCACACCCTCACCAATAAAGCAAGGTTCTATAATTTCTGAATTTTCTAACATAATATTTTCTGAAATTAATTGCTCATTACTTTCCACTAAAAAGCCTAACATTCTACGGTTGGTTTCAATAGTAACTTCTTTGTTTCCGCAGTCCATCCATTCGTCAACTGTTCCGGTTTTAAATATTTTTCCGTCAGCCATCATACGTTTGATGCCGTCGTTTATTTGATATTCTCCTCCGTTAATGATGTTGTTGTCTATTACATATTGTAATTCCTTTTTAAGTACTGAAACATCTTTAAAGTAATAAATTCCGATAACTGCTTGATCACTTACAAACTCAGTCGGTTTTTCAACAAGCTCGGTAATTTCTTCTTTTTCATTCAGATTTACAACACCATAAGCTTCTGGATTATTCACTCGTTTGGTCCAAATAACACTGTCTGCTTCTTTATCTAAATCAAAATCGGCTCTAATTAAAGTATCTGCATACGCAATTACTGCTGGTCCCGAAAGTGATTTTTCAGCACACATAATTGCATGCCCTGTCCCTAACGGATTTAATTGTCGATAGATACTTGCCTTAGCTCCTAAACTAGTTGCTAAATTTTTTAAACTTTCAACTACCTCATCACCAAACCAAGCAGGGTCACCTAAAATAAAGGCAATTTCTTCAATAGGTTCATCTAACAAACCTGCAATATCGGCTACTAAACGATGAACAATTGGTTTTCCAGCTACTGGAATTAATGGTTTTGGAACTGTTAAACTGTGTGGGCGTAATCGTGAACCACGACCTGCCATTGGTACTATTATTTTCATAACTAACCCCTAGGGGTCTTTTTAATTAAACTTCTAGTTTGTATGTTTAGAGTTCGGTTATTTAATCGAAATCTAATTTTAGATTATTCTCTTTACAGATTTTTTTAAACTCTTTTTCTTTTCCATTCTTTTTAAATTCTGAAAACAAAAATGTTATTAATCTTTCTGCATCTGCTTGATACGGAGAATCTGATTTTTTATATAAATCATATGCTTTAATGGTATTTAATAAGGATTTTTCTAATTCTCCCAATTGCATAAAAATTAAAGACAAACCATAAGGGCTTTCTGGATCTTCTGGATAATACGATTTTAACAATTCATAATACTTAATTGCATTGTCAAAATCTTTTTTATGATTATATACTACAGCAATATTCATTAATGCTGTTCTATTATAACCATCTATTTTAAGTGAAGATTCATACGCTTCAATTGCATTATCAAATTCGCTTAACCTTCTATAACTAACACCCAAATTATCCCAGGCAAAAACAAATTCTTTATCAATTGATACTGCTTTTTTATAATGCTTAATTGCTGTTTTTAAATCTTCATTTCTTGAAGCTTCCAATCCTAAATTATAGTATTTCATTGCTTTTTCATTATTTGAATATGCATGAAGCTTTTCTTCATTATCTGAAAAAACTACTCTCTTAACGGCTTCACAACTTTCAACTAATTCCTTTTGCATATTTTCTTTTAATGCTTCTATTTTATTCTCTGTAAGACTAATACCATCTTTATTTATTTCTGAAGATAAACTTTCTGAAATACATTTTTGAATCATTTTATTTTTTTCAGCAAGAGGAAGAGAAACGTTAATTGTAGTTATACACTCACAAGATAATTCTGAAGCTTTTTGCTGTAATTGATTATTTGAAACTAAATTTTTATATCTGTCACAATTCTTTTCTAAATCCTTTTTTGTTTGCTCTATATCATCTCCAGTAATTTCCCCAATACCTTCATTTACATTAGTAACTTTATTACTTCCTATTTCTATAGAGAGAGAATCTTTTTCTGTCATTTCATCTAAATTAATCATAGACAATAGTCCTCCTAAAACCGCAGCATCAATACAATCTTTAAATTTTTTATCTGGATTTTTATCCCAATCCTTCTGGGGAGTATTACTAATACATTCACATGTAATATTAGACATTACCTGAACCTTATCATTTGTTTGTCCATTTATAATATTTATAAATAGAAAAGACATAACAACTAAAACTAAGTTTTTATTCATAATAATATTATTTACTTTATCCCTGTACTTCCAAAACCACCTTCACCTCTGGCTGTTTCGGACAAAATAGTTACTTCATTCCAATCTGCACGTTCATGTTTTGCAATAACTAGTTGTGCAACACGTTCTCCATTTTCTATGGTAAAATCTTCGTTGGAAAGATTAACCAAAATTACGCCAATTTCTCCACGATAATCTGCATCGATAGTTCCTGGTGTGTTTAATACGGTGACTCCTTTTTTAGCTGCTAATCCACTTCTTGGGCGTACTTGTGCTTCAATACCAACAGGTAATTCTATAAAAAGTCCTGTTTTTATGATGGTTCTTTCTAATGGTTTTAATGTTAGAGATGATTCCAAATTTGCACGTAAATCCATTCCTGCCGAAGCATTGGTTTCGTAGGATGGCAATTCGTGGTTTGATTTGTTAATTATTTTTATATTCATATATTCATTTCGGCTCCGCTCAATGATCAAATTCGAGGAGACATTTATTTTCTAATTATTCTTTTAATTTCATTCCGTTCGGTAAAAAATATAACAGAAACAAACACTAATAATAACGCTGTTCCTATCCATAAATTACTTTCTAAAACATAAAATGAAAGTACCGAAAATCCAACGGATAACAATAAATAAAATCCGATTTTTTTAAGGTCGTATGGTACTTTATAATATTTTCTTCCGAGGAAATAAGAAACCACCATCATCGTGCCATAAGCCGCTAATGTTGCAATGGCAGAGCCCCTATAACTGATAATCGGAATTAACGTAAAATTCAAAACCAATGTTATAATAGCGCCAAAAACCGAAATATAGGCGCCAAATTTTGTACGATCCGTCACCTTATACCAAACCGATAAATTATGATAAATCCCCAAACACAAATTAGCGAGTAATATAATTGGAACGATTACCAATGCATCCCAAAAACTGGAATCCGGAATTAGTAATCGTTTAAAAATATCTAAATAAACCACTACAAAAAGTAAAATTAAGCTCCCTAAAATGGTAAAGTATTTGGTGATCGTAGCGTAGGTTTTTTTGGCATTTTCTGCTTTGGAATGATTAAAGAAAAACGGTTCAATTCCCAATCTAAAAGCCGTAGCAAACAAGGTCATAAATACTCCAAGTTTGTAACACGCGGCGTACATTCCAAGTTCTGCATCTGCAATATCTGAAGGCAATAAATAACGTAATAAAATCTTATCAAAGGCTTCATTTATCGAAAAAGCAATTCCTGCGATAAGCACCGGAAATGCATAACGCATCATGTTTTTCCAGATAACACGATCGAATGAAAATTTAATTTTTAGATAAATCGGCACTAAGATTAAAAAGGTAATTCCGCTAGCAATTAAATTCGAAATAAACACATAGACCACTTTTCCCTCTTCCAAATTAATAGTTGCCCAAATAGAAGAAGGATCTTTTTTTGCCCAAAGTGGTAGGACTAAAAAGAAAAACAGGTTGAAGCCTAAATTAATACAAACATTTACAATTTTAATAACTGCATAACGCATTGGTTTTTCATTCGCTCGCAGCCAAACAAATGGGATGACAACTAATGCATCTAGCCCTAAAATCAACAATCCGTAAGTGATGAATTCTGTTTTAAAATTTAGAAATTCAGCAATTTGTTGGTTGGAAATTAGGGTGATTACTAAAAATAAAAGCGTTGTAATTGTTAAGGAAGTCAGTGCGGTAGATTGTACTTTTTCTTTCTGAAACCCATCTTTATTAATGAATCTAAAAAAAGCAGTTTCCATTCCGTAGGAAAGTAAAACGTTTCCTAAAATTAGAAAAGCCATTAAGGAAGCGTAAATTCCGAATTGTTCTTTTCCTAAAACTAAAACATAAAGTGGCACTAAAAAAATTGCCAAAGCTCTAGGTAAAACCGTAGCTAAACCATAGATAAATGTTTGTTTAAAAAGTTTTTTAAAGACGCTCAAATGAACTAAAAATTAAGCTTTAAAAGTATTGAAATTATGTGGGTCAAACACTATTAATTTTCAATATTAGGATTGCCTTGTGGATAGGCTAACATTTCTTTTTCTTCAATATTAGAAATTCTATAATAGTAGATTTCTCCTTTTTCAGAATAACTAATTACCGCTTCATTTTTAGCTAATTGAAAAGGTGATTTTTGTGGAGGAATAATCGCAGCTTCATTTGTTGTGTTTCCGTCCATAATCACATCTCGGTTGATTTCATTTTTAAAATATCCTACATAATTATCCTTTAAAAGGAGTTTTGCTTCCGTTATTTTATTTCCGAAGTAAAACTCTTTAATTTCAACTCCTTCAGAAATATTTTTGACTAAAACATATAAATTGGTGCCCGATTCGCCACCTTGAACTCCAGCCACCCATTTTTGAGAATATGTTTTAGTAATTGAAAAAGGAGGTGTTTTTACAAATTTAATCTCAGAAGTTTTAGATCCACCACAACTTAATGTTACAACGAAAAGTAATAATATGACAACTTTTAATTTCATTAAAATAACGATTTTATAATATGGTGTTAAAGGTACAATAAGTGAACATAAATTTTATAAAATATGATATATGTAAGTTTTTCACCTAATTTTCTATAGTACCTTTGTGTAAAATTAACCAATTAATTATGTACAAATCAAAATCACCCGAAGATGCAGTAAAGGTTATAAAATCTAATGACCGAGTTTACATTCAAGCTGCAGCTGCAGCACCTCAAGCATTAATAAATGCTATGTCTGCAAGGCATGAAGAATTAAGAAATGTAGAAGTTTGTCATCTTCATACTGAAGGAGCTGCTCCTTATTCAGATCCTAAATTAAAGGATAGCTTTCATGTAAATTCATTTTTTATTGGACCAAATGTTCGACATACTTTAAAAGCGGGAAACGGATCATACACTCCCGTTTTTTTAAGCGAATTACCTATTTTGTTTAAACGTAGAATTATTGAATTGGATGTTGCTTTAATTCAGGTTTCGCCTCCAGATAGACACGGTTATTGCTCTTTAGGGGTTACCGTTGCAGCAACTTTAGCGGCG
>JASFZG010000033.1:0-30184 GCA_046055745.1 Flavobacteriaceae bacterium
TGCCTAGCAAATGGGATTTTAATAAATCTTGTAATCTTTATCTCTTAGTTGTGAATTACGCGAACTTGAGCAGCAGTCATACCTTTTCTGCCTTCTTCTTCTACATATTCTACTTTGTCTCCTTCGTTTAATGCTTCGCCGTTAAGACCGGTTACGTGTACAAAGATGTCTTTTCCTGTGTCATCGTTTGTAATAAATCCGAAACCTTTAGATTCGTTAAAAAATTTTACTGTACCTTCCATTATAATAATAAATAATAATTAATAATGCTCAAAGATAGTAGATTTATTATTAACGACTAAACGAATACACGATTAAACAGTTAAACAATTTTATAGAGTTTGATTTTTTTGTAAAAGCTATAGTTGTAGTAAATATTTAAAAACACACGAAAAACTTATTTTTTGTCTTTTGAATCGTTGTATTCTCGCATCTTTAATATGTTCTCTTTACTTAGCATATAATCTTTTACATCTCTGTCTTTCCACCTTCGGTAAATAAAAATTGGCATCGTAATAAAAAATAATACTACTAATGAAAGCCCAATAAATACATCTCCTTTTTGAATTTCTTCAGGACGCAAATAAAATCCATAACTAACTCCAGATATAGAAAGGATTACTAAAAATTGAAGAACGTATTTCATATTTATTTACTTGAAAAATCAATTAATTTTCTTCTGTAAGCAGTAAGTAATTTAGATTTTGAAACAAAACCATAATATTTTCCGTCCTTAATTACTGGAAGATTCCAAGCACCTGTATCTTGAAATTTTTTCATTACCGAAGTTACATTGTCTTCATTTAAATTAATAATTGCCGGTGGATTATTCATTAATTCACGAGCAATTACTTTTTTGTATAAAGCTTTATTAAACATAATTGGACGAAGATCATCTAGCAATATAATCCCTTCCAAAGCTTTTGTTTCCTTATTCACTACTGGAAAAATATTTCTTTTTGAAATAACGATGGCTTGTTTTACAATTTTCTTTAAAGTCATTTCGGAATGAACTTCAATAAAATTAGTTTCAACTACTTTTTTTAAATCCATTAAGGTAAGTACTGCATGATCTTTATCATGCGTAATTAATTCACCGCGTTTTGCTAATTCTGAAGCGTAGATATTATGAGGAATAAATGATTTGGTAATTAAATATGAAATAGACGAAACAATCATTAAAGGTATAAAAAGTTCATATCCACCAGTGATTTCAGCAATTAAAAAAATAGCAGTTAGAGGTGCGTGTAAAACTCCTGCCATTAGCCCTGCCATACCTACCATTGCAAAATTGGTAGAAGATAAATGATGATTAGCAATATTGGTATAATTAACAATAGTTGCCATCACATAACCCGAGATACTTCCTGTAAAAAGGGTAGGTGCAAAAACACCACCAACACCACCAGCACCAAAAGTAAATGACATCGCAATCACTTTAAAAGTTACCAGACCAACCAAAAAGGCAATAATAATCCAAAAGTTATCGGAATCGGTATTAAAAATATTATTGGACATTACATTGGTAACATTTCCGTGAAGAATGTTATTAATGGTTTCATAACCTTCACCAAAAAGCGGCGGAACAAAATACACCATCAAACCTAATAAAACTCCACCAATTAGAAGACGTTTGTATGGACTGCTAAAACGTTTAAAGAAGTCATCAATAGCAAAATATATTTTACTAAAATAGATGGAGGTTGTAGCAGAAGTAACCCCTAGAATAATATAGAAAATAACATCGTTAAGTTCAAATTTATCCTGAAGTTGAAAGTGTAATAAAACATCATCTCCAAGAAAAAAATAAGAAGTAAGTATGGCGGTAATTGAAGCTATTAAAATAGGAATCATGGAAGCCATAGTTAACTCTAAACTAAAAATTTCTACAGCAAAAACAATAGCAGCAATAGGAGCTTTAAAAATAGAAGACATAGCACCAGCAGCAGCAGCACCAATTAATAAAGTTCGAGTAGTTTGGTTTAAATGAAATAATCTAGAAAGGTTAGATCCCAAAGCAGAACCTGTTGCTACTGTTGGACCCTCTAAACCTACAGATCCTCCAAAACCTACTGTTAACGGAGCGGTTATTATGGAAGCCCACATTTGATGACGAGGCATAATTCCTTTTAATTTAGAAATAGCAAAAAGTGTAGAAGGAATACCGTGGCCCACCTTTTTTTTAATGACATATTTAATGGCAAGTATGGTAAGTAATAAACCTATAATTGGAAATATAAAATAAAAAGCTTGATGGATTTCCTTTATAAAACCTTCTTCAAGCAGCGTTTGTATAAAGTGGGTAAGATTTTTTAAAGTTACCGCACCAAGACCAGCCAATAAACCAATCATCGCACTTACAATATTTACAAATTGCTTATGCGGAATGTGTTTTAATCGCCAAACTAAAAATTTTGTGAGTACTGTTTTTTTTTGACCTTGCACTTTGTTTTTATAAAATTATTCTTTTAAATCTAATTTTAAACTTAGCTCGTTTAACTGTGTTTCGTCAATAGGAGCAGGAGCATCGATCATTACATCTCTTCCTGAATTGTTCTTCGGAAATGCAATAAAGTCACGAATCGTTTCTTGTCCGCCTAAAATAGATACCAGCCTGTCCAGTCCAAAAGCAATTCCACCGTGAGGAGGAGCGCCATATTGAAATGCATCCATTAAAAATCCAAACTGTGCTTTTGCTTCTTCAGGAGTAAAACCTAAATAGTCGAACATCATTGCTTGGGTTTCTTTATCGTGAATACGAATTGAACCACCACCAATTTCGTTACCATTTAAAACAATATCGTAAGCGTTTGCTTTTACTTCTCCTGGCTTTGTTTTAAGCAACTCTATTTGTTCTGGTTTTGGTGAAGTAAATGGATGATGCATTGCATGGTAGCGTTCTGTTTCTTCATCCCATTCTAATAATGGGAAATCTACTACCCATAATGGAGCAAATTCATCTGTTTTACGTAAGCCTAAACGTTCTGCCAATTCCATACGCAAGGCACTTAATTGGGTTCTAACTTTTAAAGTATCTCCAGAAAGCACACAGATTAAATCACCAGCTTTAGCACCAGTTGTTTCTGCCCATTTTGCTAAATCATCTTGATCGTAAAATTTATCTACCGAAGATTTAAAAGTACCATCTTCGTTACAACGAACATATACCATTCCTAAAGCACCCACTTGAGGACGTTTGATCCAGTTGATTAATTTATCGATTTCTTTTCTGGAATAACTATTTCCTCCAGGAACTGCAATTCCGACTACTAATTCAGCCGAGTTAAATACTTTGAATTCTTTATGCTTTGCAACTTCGTTTAATTTTCCAAACTCCATTCCAAAACGGATATCTGGTTTGTCGTTTCCGTAGCGTCGCATTGCTTCGTCATAAGTCATTCTTGGAAATTCTCCAATTTCAACACCTTTAATTTCTTTTATAATATGACGTGTAAGTCCTTCAAAAGTATTTAGAATGTCTTCTTGCTCTACAAAAGCCATTTCACAATCTATTTGTGTAAATTCTGGCTGTCTGTCGGCACGAAGATCTTCGTCTCTAAAACATTTTACAATCTGAAAGTATTTATCCATTCCGCCAACCATCAATAATTGTTTGAAGGTTTGAGGTGATTGTGGTAAAGCGTAAAATTGCCCTTCATTCATACGAGAAGGAACTACAAAATCACGAGCACCTTCAGGAGTAGATTTGATTAAATAAGGAGTTTCAACTTCTACAAATTCTTTTTCAGATAAATAATTACGAACCGCCATGGTTACTTTATGACGAAAAATTAAATTTTCTCGAACTGGATTTCTTCTAATATCGAGGTAACGATATTTCATCCGAATATCATCGCCTCCATCAGTTTCGTTTTCAATGGTGAAAGGAGGAGTAAGAGATTTATTAAGAATTTCAAGCTCAGAAACTAAGATCTCAATATTTCCTGTAGGAATATTCGGATTTTTTGAAGCTCTTTCAATTACAGTTCCTTTAACTTGGATTACAAACTCACGACCTAAGGTTTTTGCTTTTTCCATTAAACCTGAAGCAGTACGTTCTTCATCAAAAATAAGTTGTGTAATTCCGTAGCGATCTCGTAAATCGATCCAAATCATAAAGCCTTTATCTCTAGATTTTTGAACCCAACCAGCAAGGGTTACTGTATTACTAATGTTGCTTTCTCTTAATTCACCGCAAGTATGACTTCTGTACATTCTGAAAAAATATTTATTTAGTTTTTGATTCCTTTTGTTAAACAAAAAGGATTTTAAAGGATTGCAAATTTAACAAGATAAAAGGGCAATTCTCTGATATTTTAATAAAAGATTAATATGGTGAACTATAAAGAGTTATCTTTAACAAAACTGTTAAAATTTTACGAATTATTGATTATTAATAAAACTTTAGTAAATTCGATTTATAAACAATAAAAAACCAATTATGAAACAAAACAACTTTAATTACAGGAAACTCCTGTTTTTACTTCTGTTATTGCCTAGTTTTATGTTTGCACAAAACATAGTAACAGGAACAGTAAGTGATGAAAATGGAGAAACAATTCCATTCGCAAACGTCATTGAAAAAGGCACTTCAAATGGTGTAACAACCAATATGAATGGTACTTTTAGTATTGATGTGTCAAATTTACCAGTAACATTAGTGTTTTCCTCTTTAGGGTACACAACAGTGGAGCAAGAATCAAACGGGTCACCTTTTATGGTAACTATGGCTGAATCTTCTGAAGCATTAGATGAAGTAATTATTACAGGTTTGGCAACTTCAATTAAAAGAACGAATTCTGCCAACGCTGTTTCTTCAATTTCAGCTGAACAATTAGTTGGAACCACTCCACCTGCAACCTTAGACGGTGCTCTTTATGGTAAATTTCCTGGAGCAGTTGTAAGTGCCAATTCTGGATCACCAGGAGGAGGATTATCTATAAAATTGCGTGGAGCAACCTCGATATCAGGAAATACACAACCACTTTACATTATAGATGGAATTTATATTGATAATTCATCAATACCTGCGGGATTAAATACGGTTTCTGGTGCAGCTTCTGGAGGTAGTGCATCTAATCAAGATAATCCATCAAATCGTATTGCTGATATAAACCCAGAAGACATTGCAAATATCGAAATATTAAAAGGAGCATCTGCTGCTGCTATTTATGGATCTAGAGCATCTGCAGGGGTAATTATTATTACCACTAAAAAAGGGAAGGCTGGAGATACTAAATTTAAATTTTCTCAAGCAACAGGATGGCAAGAAGCTGTTAATCTTTTAGGTTTACGTGATTATACAGAAGATAGAGTTCGTGATTCTTTTGGTGACGATGCTGTAGCAGATTTTGTGGCTGCTAGGAATGAAGGTCGCTTAATAGATTATGAAAAAGAAATTTATGGAGAAAAAGGATTTATTAGTAATACTAATTTTAGTATGAGTGGAGGTAGTGATAATACAACTTATTATGCTGCTGCATCACATGTAAATGAAGACGGTATTGTTAAAAAAACAGGATACGAAAAAACATCGTTACGTTTAAATTTAGATCATAGAGCTACAGATTTCTTAAAAATAGCCTTGACTACAAATTATATATATTCATCTGCAGATAGAGGATTTTTTAATAATGATAATACAGGAACAACCATTGGTGTAACTATGACAGGAGTAACTCCTTGGTTAGAGTTGTTTCCTAATGCAAATGGAGTTTATCCAGACAATCCTTCTGGAGCTTCTAACCCTTTACAAACAAGAGATCTTGTAACTAATAATGAGACGGTAAATCGTTTTATTATGGGAGGTAGAGCATATTTAGATATTTATAAAGCCGATAACTCTAATTTAGAATTAATACTTACTGGTGGTTTAGATATTTATGGATTAAAAACTAAGGCAATTTTTCCAAAAGAACTTCAGTTTGAAAAACCTGGTGTTAGTGGAAGAAATGGAGAATCTATTCAAGGAGATACTCAAAACAAAAACTATAATTTATCTGCATTCTTAGTACATAATTATTTTACAGATAACGATATTAATTTTAGAACCCAAATTGGTATCACAAGTGAACATTTTGATAGAGATACTAAATTAATAACAGCTGCTGGTTTAGTAGCTTCTGAAACAAACGTTGATCAAGCTGCTAATACTGGAGTTAGTCAATTTAGATTAAAGCAAGAAGATTCAGGGTTCTTTGTTCAAGAAGAGGTGAACTTTAGAGATATGATTATTGCTACTATAGGATTAAGAGGAGACAAATCTTCTAATAATGGAGATTCAAATGAAATGTTTTACTTTCCAAAAGCATCCTTAGCAGTTAATTTAGCTAAAATGAGCTTCTGGAATACAGATTCTTCTTGGAATCAATTAAAGTTAAGAGTAGCTTATGGTGAAGCAGGAAATTTTCCACCTCCAGGAGCAATTTTTAATTCTTATGCTGCCTTTTCAACGGATGGTTTATTAGGAATTAGCTTAATTGGAGTTAGAGGATCTAAAGATTTAAAATCGGAAAGACAAAAAGAACTTGAATTTGGTGCTGACTTAGGATTTTTTGATGGTCGTTTAAAATTTGGAGGAACTTATTATATTAAAACAATTGAAGATGTAATTCTTCAAGCAGCTTTAGAGCCATCAAGTGGATATACTTCTGAGTTTGTAAATGCAGGAGAGCTTCAAAACAAGGGTATAGAATTAGAATTGCAAACTACTCCAGTTTTAACAGATAATTTTAGATGGGACTTTGGAGTTAACTACTTTAAAAATGAATCTGAAGTAACTAGATTAGATGTTGATCCATTTAATGTAGGAGCTTTTGGAGCAACACTAGGAACCTTTAGAATTGAAGAAGGAGCAAGTGCTACTCAAATTGTAGGTATTGGACCAAATCCAGGGCCTAATGGATTTCAAGTATATGGAGATGCTGAAGCTGATTTTCAGATGGCATTTACCAATATGTTTAGCTACAAAAGATTGGATTTAACGTTCTTATTCCAATGGAAAAAAGGAGGAGAAAATATTAATTTAACTTCTTTATTGACAGATTTAAATGGTACAAGTCATGATTATGATACGGTAGATTTAGATCCAGCTGGAGTTTTAGGAAATGGAGCTTATAGACTAAGTCAATTAGGGTCCTCGGCAGAGCCTTTCGTTGAAGATGCGTCTTATTTAAAAATGCGTGAATTAGGGTTGTATTATACATTCCCATCAACTGCTTTAGCTCATGTTGTTGGAGGAAATATCGATAGTATTAAATTAGGTTTTTCAGGTACTAATCTAATTAGTATTTTTGACTATAATAGTTACGATCCTGAAGTTTCTAACTTTGGTGGAGGAACTATTTTTACAGGTGTTGAGGTAACTCCTTACCCTTCATCAAGAAGATATTTATTTCACGTAGCTGTAAACTTTTAAACAAAAAATTATGAAAAAAATTATATATAAATTATTGTTTTTTGCTTCGATACTAGTTGTATTTACATCTTGTGAAGTAGAAGATTTTTCCGATTTAAATAATCCGGAAGTAGATGCATTTGAAGAAAGTATGACCCGCGGAGATTTACAAGATCTTGTTGGAGGTGTTTTCTATAGTTCGAGAGTACGTTTAGGTACTTATTTTGATGATTGTGGAGTAATAGGAAGAGAATTTTGGAGATTTTCAAGTTCTGATCCTCGTTTTACTGGAGATTTATTAGGCAGAGAGAATTCTGTATTAGATAATAATACCTTTTATTTAACAGGCCCTTGGGCAGAACGTTATAAAACGGTTAAAAATGCAAATCTAATTTTAGGTTTTTTAAATTCTCAAGATCTTTCGGGTCAATTAACAGCCACAGAAATTAATGCAACTAAAGGGTTCTTGAAAACTTTTATTGCACATGAATTGTTGTTGAATTTAAATTTAACCGATGTTAATGGAATTCGATTAGATGTAGCTGATGCCGATAATTTAGGACCATTTGTTTCTAAATCTGAAGCACTTGCGGGAATTAGAGCGATATTAGAAGATGGAGCTTCAGATTTAAGTAATGGTGGTGGATCTTTTCCATTTTCTATGACTTCTGGATTTTCTGGTTTTAATACTCCTTCTAGTTTTATGACTGCTAACAAAGCTTTGTCGGCTAGAATTGCTGCATATCAAGGAGATGCTACTGCTACATTAAACTTTTTAGGTGATTCGTTTTTAACATTGAATGCGTTTGATGGTAATACAGGGATTTACCATGTATTTAGTGAAGACGCAACAGATCTTCTTAATCCTGTATTCTTTTCTTTAAATTCTTCAACAGCTGGAGCTAGAATAATGCAACCTTTATTCTTAACCGATGCAGAAGCTGGAGATATTCGATTAAACAAAGTTGTTGAACGTGAAGAATCGTTAACCTTAGATGGTTTAACAGGTGATCATGATGTTTGGGTTTATAAAACAAACACAGACCCAATTCCAATTATTCGTAATGAAGAATTGATGTTGTTATATGTAGAAGCTAATATTACAATAAATCCTACCGAAGCGATTAATGTATTAAACATGATAAGAAACGCTAATGGATTAAACGCTTATTCTGGAGCAACTGATACGGAATCTTTAATTAATGAAATGCTTAACCAAAGAAGATATTCTTTATATGCTGAAGGACATCGTTGGGTAGATATGAGGAGATATGGTAAATTAAATGAATTGCCAATAGATAGAGAAGGTGATGATGTATGGAGTGAATTTCCAATCCCATTAACTGAAAACCAATAATATTTACAGTAGTAAAATTATTATTAAACTAAAAATCTCGAGATGTTTGTCTCGAGATTTTTTTTGTTCTTTAATTCGTCTTTTGAATTATTTGTATTCTTTCAGAAAAGCTTTTTAAAAGAAGTTCTAATGTATTAGTTGTAGAGTTTGTATAAAACTTTAATGTCGGTTTAATTGTTTCTTTATTCAATAAACCAAATCGTTGAAGAATACTATTTGTTTGTTTTGCAACAGCTTCACCAGAGTCAATAATTTTAATATTGTTTGGCAATATTTTTTCTATTTGTGGAATTAAGTATGGATAGTGAGTACAACCTAAGACCAATTGATCTATGTTAGTATTTACCATGGGTTGCAGAAATCTTTCTAGAAGAGAATAAGTTTCAGATGAATTTACTTTTCCATCTTCAATTAAGGATACCAAACCTTCGCCTATAATTTCTACTACATTAATGTTTTTAGAATATTCTTTTGAGGCACCTAAAAAAAGAATACTACTTAAAGTTCCTTTTGTTGCTAAAACACCAATATTTCCTGTTTTAGACTTTAATGCAGCCGGTTTTATTGCGGGTTCAACACCAATAATTGGAACCTGGAATTTGTCCCGTAATACAGAAATAGCATTAGTAGTAGCAGTATTACAAGCAACTACAATTATTTTGCATTCCATTTCAACTAGAATCTGAGTGTTTTTTATACTTAATGATATTATTTCATCAACCGATTTATTGCCATATGGTGCATTAGCACTGTCTGCCAAATAAATGGTGTTCTCGTTTGGAAGCAGCGCATTAATTTCTTTCCAAATCGATGTTCCTCCAACTCCAGAATCGAATATGCCTATTGGTTTAGAATTACTCATAGTGTAAAAATAAAAAAACTGCTCACCAAAGGAGAGCAGTTTTTAAAATATTAATTTATTTTTTTAGAATTATATCCCTAATTCTTTTTTTACATCTATTAAAAGATCTTTTCCTTCTGCTAATAATAATCCAGCACCAGCCGAATTGTCAAAAACATATTGAAATCCTTGAGCTCTACCTACTTTTTGAATAGCTGTACGAGCTTTTTCTAAAATTGGAGCGATTAGGTCTTCCTGTTTTTTCTGAAGATCTTCTAAAGCACCTTGTCTGTAAGCATTAATATTTGCTTGCATTCCTTGAGCTTCTTCTGCTCTTTTTGCATTTTCTTCTGCTGTTTTACTTTCTGCTTCAACTTCAAATTGCTTAAGTTTAGTTTCAAACTCTTTAGCTAACGTTTTAATTTCAGTATCATAGGTTTTCTGAAGTTTTTCTAGTTGAGATTGAGCAGCTTTCATTTCTGGCATAGCTTCTACTAAAGCCTGAGTGTCTATATGTGCAACATTAGATTGAGCGTTTACAAAACTAGTAGCCCCGATAAAAATAGCAATAGCTACGAATAATGATTTCATTTTTTTCATTGTAATTGTATTAAAATATTTGTGTTATTAATTTATTTTTATTTTGTTCCGTTGTCGTTTCCTTCTCCATCTTCTTCACCACTTTCATTAGCTGGAGTTCCAGTGTTTTTATTAGCTCTTACTTCTGCTATAGAGTCTTTTTTACGCTGTCTTTCATCTAATAATTTTTGTCTACGAGCATCATATTCAGCTTTTTTAACTGCTCTAATAGAGTCACGAACTTTTTTACGATCTTCCATTTGAGCTTCTCTTTCATTTTTCTTTTCTTCTATAGCTTCTTCTCTTTCTGTAATAGCTGTATCTTCTTCTATAGATAGATCTTCTTCGCGTTCAAGTTCTCTCTTTTCTTTTTTATTATTAATTTCTTTTCTTTTTGCAGTACGATTAATACTTCGTAAAACAATATCACTAATATCGTGTCTATCTGCTGAAAAAAGCATTACGATATCTGCTGATTTGTCGAAAATAAAATCATACTTTTTATTTACTGCAATTTCTTGAACTATATTAAAAACTTGATCTTGTATTGGTTGTACTAATTGTCTTCTTTGAATAAATAAATCTCCATTAGGGCCAAAACGATCTTGTTGGTATTTAAGCATTTCGTCTTCTAAAACTTGAATGTCTTCTTCCCGTTCTTCAATTAATTCTGTAGTAAGTAACACTTTTTCGGTACTTAAGTTAATTTTCATTAACTCTATTTGATCATTTTTCTTTTCAATGTCTTTTTTCCAACGTTGTGCTTTACCGTCTAATTGCATAGAAGCTTCTTTATACTCAGGAACGTTTTCAAGTATATATTCCATGTCAATATATCCAATTCGAACACCTCTTTGAGCATTAGCTGCGAAAGTTAAACACAAAATCGTAAGGGCAGTAAATAGTAACTTTTTTGTTTTCATAGTTGTTAGTTGTATTTTAAGAAAATATCGTGCCATTTTTAAAATTGTTGACCAATAATAAAATGAGTTTCCCATCCGTTTGGTTGACTCCCTCCTAATATAGGGTCAAATCCGTATGCAAAATCGATCCCCAATAATCCAAATGCCGGCATAAATATACGTAATCCTGCGCCAGCAGACCTATTTAATTGAAACGGATTATAATCTCTAAAATTATTGTAAGCTGCTCCTCCTTCTGCAAAGGCAAGAACATAAATTGAAGCAAGTTGCGCTAGTGTTACAGGGTAACGTACTTCTAGAGAAAATTTATTGTAAATAGGATTTCCGTCAACGTCTGATAAAGCTTGGTTTGGGTAACCTCTTAATGCTATTACTTCACGTCCATCTAGGCTAAAAGAGCCCAATCCATCACCTCCTAAGTAAAAACGTTCAAATGGCGGAACACCTCTATCTTGATTATAAGCTCCTAAGAAACCAAATTCTACACTAGGTCTTAATACTAATTTTCCAATAAGTCTAGTATACCAAGTTCCTTTAAATTTTAATTTATAATATTCTAACCATCTAAATTTTTCTTGATCTATTTCTGCAATTCTTTCTTGTGCATCAACAAACCTAGGATCATTAATTGCTATTTCGTCTAATTCGTCTCTTTCAGTTTTAAGAGAAGCAAAATCGATATCGCTAAATATAGAATAAGGGATTGTTACTTTTGCAGTTACACTAAACTCTGACCCAGACATTGGGTAAATTGGGTTGGTTGCTGTATTGTTTCTGCTTAATCCGATAGTGTATGCTAAGTTGTTAGATTCACCATCCCCAAAAGTAAATAATCCAGTATTATAGTTTTTTAAGTTATAATGTTGGTAACTCACAGCATGTGATAAGGTAAAATAATCATCAGGCCATCTTAATCTTTTTGCTAAACCAACAGATCCTCCAGTAATAAGAAATCTTCTGTCTTTGTCAACGTCTCTTGTTCTAAAATCATAAAAATATTGAATAGTATGAGAAAAAGAGGTGCTAAATTGAACTGGTTTTTTTCCTCCAAGCCAAGGTTCGACTAAAGACAAACTATAGGTTTGATAATAACTACTACCTTGGGCTCTTATTGAAAGTTTTTGACCATCACCCATAGGTAAAGGGTGATATGCTTCTTTATTTAAAATATTTCTTAATGAAAAGTTGTTAAACGATAACCCAAGTGTACCAACAAATCCACCTCCACCATATCCACCTTGTAGCTCTATTTGACTAGACCCTTTTTCAACAACAGAATACTCCATGTCTAAGGTTCCGTTGTTAGGGTCAACATTTTTAAAGTTTGGAGATAATTGTTCGGGATCAAAAAATCCTAATTGCCCAAGTTCACGAATTGTTCTTACTACATTACGCTTGCTGTATTTTTGACCAGGACGAGTTCTGATTTCTCTATAGATTACGTGATCATTAGTTTTGTCATTTCCTACCACGGTTACGTGATTAAAATAAGCTATCTTTCCTTCATGTATTCTAATTTCAAAATCGATGGTGTCATTTCTAACAGCAACTTCTACCGGGTTAATTCTTGAAAATAAATAACCGTTGTTTTGATATAAATTGGTAAGATCATTTGCTTCAGGGTCTGTTGCATCTTCAATTCTTTCTTGTAATAATACTCCATTATAAGTGTTCCCTTCTGCAATACCCAATACTCTTCTTAATTGAGAGTTTTTATATACACTGTTTCCAATAAAGTTAATTTTTCCGAAGAAATATTTTTTTCCTTCTTCAATTTTTATTTTTAAAACTATGTTTTTATCGTCCTTATGTATTATCGTGTCACTTAGTATTCTAGCATCTCTATAACCACTTGATCGGTATTTGTTTAATACAGACTCTTTGTCTTCCTTGTAAGAAGCTTCTGCATATTTTGATCTCTTCCAAAGTCTGAAAAATGATTTTTGTTTCGTGTTCTTTAAAGTTTTTTTCAGCTTACTATCCGGAATGGCTTCATTGCCTTCAAATTCTATAGAAGAAATTTTTACTTTTTCTTTTCTGTCGATTTTAACAGTAAAGTGTTTTGAAAACTCGATTCCTAAGGAGTCTGCATAAGGAGTAGTCGTAATATCTACTTGAGTGTTTAAATAACCGTCTTCTCTATATTTCTTTTTAATATAGTTTTTAGTAGTAGTGATGAGGTTTTTAGTGATTTTAATACCTGGCTTAAGATTATTATCCTTTATAATATCCTTTTGCTTGCTTTTTTTAATTCCTACAATTGTTACATCTTTTATTTTAGGAAGCTCAACAATATATAATTCAAGATCTACTTTATCACCAACTATATTTGTAACATAAAAGGCAATATCGCTAAATAAGCTTTGTTCCCAAAGTTTTTTAGTGATTTCACTTAGTTTTTCTCCTGGTATATAAATACGGTCTCCTACTTTTAAACCTGTAAATGCAATTACGGTTTTTTCGTTGAAACTTTGTGCTCCAGTTACTGTAATGGAGTTAATAGTATACTTTTGGTTTCCTTGCAACTGTTGAGCTGAAAGTGAGTAAAAGGAAAATATTGTAATTAATAATATACAATATAGCTTTTTGTGTGTGTGTAAAAGTGGACTAATTATTAAGTTGTTCACTGGTCTTTCCAAATCTGCGTTCTCTTTTTTGATAGTTTAATATTGCTTCTAATAGATTTTCTTTTTTAAAATCTGGCCAAAGTACTTCAGTGAAGTATAACTCGGCGTATGCTATTTGCCAAAGTAAAAAATTACTAATTCGTTGTTCACCACTGGTGCGTATTAATAAATCTACATCTGGTAAATTTCGCGTGTAAAGATGCTTATTAAATATCGATATGTCAATATTTTCGGGCGAAATTAGGTTATTTTTAACTTTAAGACTAATCTCTTTAATAGTTTTTATGATTTCTTCTCTAGAACCATAACTTAATGCGAGTGTTAAAGTTAGCCTAGTGTTGTTTTTTGTTTTTTCAACAACGTCCAAAAGTTCCTTTGTTACCTTAGTTGGCAAGGATTCTAGATTGCCTATTGTTGAAAGTTTTATATTGTTTTTTTGTAATGTTTTTAATTCTTTTCTTAATGAAGAAATAAGTAGTCTCATCAACAATTCTACCTCTAATTTAGGTCGATTCCAGTTTTCTGTTGAAAAAGCATAAAGCGTTAAAAATTTAACATTGATTTCAGCACAGGCTTCAACAACCTCTTTTACGGTTTTTGCGCCACTTTGATGCCCAAGATTACGTAGTAGTCCTTTCTTTTTTGCCCATCTACCGTTGCCATCCATTATTATAGCAATGTGTTGTGGTATATTAGAAGTATCTATTTGATTAATTAAGGACATAGGTTTTTAAAAATCGCAATAACAAGGTTTTCTTCCAAAAGTGAAAGTTAATGAAATTCCAGTGAAAACATACCAATCGTTATTGTTGATGTTCCCGAAACTTAATAAGTCTTCTTCTTCAGACCCTTTTCTAGGGTTACTTCCATCTAAATTATCTGTAAGTGTATAACGTGCTCCAATTTCTCCAGCTAAAACAAATTTAGTTCCAAGGGTTGTTTTATAGCCAATAACCATTGGAATTGCAAAAGATCCAGATTTTTCATATTCTACAATGTCGTTGTTAAGCTTCTTGTATAAAGAATTATACCTAAAATAAGTTATCCCTGTATATAAATATGGTGCCGAAGCATGTTTTCCACTGTGAACGTCAAATTCCCAAAACGTATATTCTATTCCTGCAGAAAGCTCAATAATATTATTTTCAAACACATATCCTCTTTCTTTTCGTCTGCTTTCATGCGAATCTGTGTCAATACCTTCAATTTTTGCAAAATTTAAGGAGCCTCTAAAGGCATGTCTGGGAGTTCTATTCCATTTAAATAATGCTCCAACTACAAGAGTAGTAGGGGCTATGTAAGAAGTTTTACCAACATCTCCAATAAAATTAGCGCCGCCCAAAAATCCACCAATCTCATAAGTTTGAGATTGCATAAATAGTGGTGTAAAGAACACTAATAATAATACTGAATATAACTTCATAAGCCTAAAAAGTTTGCAAATATAATAATAAACTTGACTACTTTGGAGGATATGCAAAATAGTCTTAGATGATTAACAAAAATTAGTGAATTTTATTGTTGAAAAGTGGTTTAGTTTCGTTTGTCTTCTCCCCATAATAATTTTTTACGAAGGGTTTTTATAAAACTGTCTTCCGATAATTGAACCAAATTAATGCAAAATGAAGCTTTTGTTATGGTAATTGTCGTGTTGTTTTTTAAAGTGGCAATCCTTGAATCTAAGGATATTAAATGTGATTTTCCACGACCTGAAACTTTTAGTTTTATGATACTATTATCTGGTATTACTATAGGTCGTGCGTTTAAATTATGAGGAGCAATGGGTGTAATTACTACACTGTCATTACTTGGGTCTATAACGGGACCACCACAACTTAAAGAGTATCCAGTGGATCCTGTTGGTGTAGATATGATTAAACCATCTGACCAATAAGAAGTAAGATGTTTGTTGTTAACTTCGGTTTCAATTTTTATCATCGAAGTGGTGTTTTTTCTATTGATAGCAACTTCATTTAATGCAAAATTGAGTTTTGAAATGTCACCGTTTGTAGGATCTGTTTCTACTGAAAGTAAACTTCTTTCCGAAATATAATAATCGCCATTCAATATTTGAGATAAACTTTGAGTGATTTCTTCTTTCTGAATAGTAGCTAAAAAACCCAATCTTCCTGTGTTGATGCCGATAATTGGAATTTCTAAATCACGAACATAGGTCACAGATTTAAGTAAAGTTCCGTCACCGCCAATACTTAAAAAAAAATCGTAACTTTTATCAATATGCTTAAACGATGAAACGTTTGAATAGTTTTTCGAAATATCTTTATTTTTATTAATGCTTTTCAAGAATTTTTCCTCCACAACAATTTCTACTTCTTTTTTTTGAAGCACCTCTAAAATATGTTGAATATATATTTCTGAATCATTGTGATAAAACTGACCGTATACACCTATTTTCATCATCTAAATATTAAGGTATTTATCTAAGTAATTAGATCGATCCTTTAAATCTTCTAAAAATTTATCTTCTTCGTGTTCAGAAACAATCGTGTAACCGTATCTTCTAAAAGTTTGAACAATGGCATTCATTCCTATATGACCAATTTTTATAGTTGCTTGTACAGTTGATTCATCCATTTTTGAAATAAACACTCCCAATATTTTAGCGTCGTTGGATTCTACAATCTGACATATTTCACTAAAAGAATAATCTCGTTGTTCTTTTTCAATAACAATAATTCCTCCAGCTTCATTTAAAAAAGGAGTGTTGTTAAAAAGCGACATGATGTCTCTTAATTCATAATAGCCAAGATATTTATTGTCATTTCCTAAGACAGGCATAATATTGCTATTATGAAGCGCGAATGCTTCTAAAATGTCTAACCAGTTGGTTTTTTCTCTTACAAAAAAAAGCTCTAAAGAATACATGAAATCACTAAGCTGTTTGGTGCCTTCAAAACAATGAGCGTCGTTTTCAGAAATACAACCCATATAAATACCGCCTTTTATAACTGGAATATGAGAATAAGTAAGCTGATTAAAAACACTCTGAAGCTCTAAAATGTTTGTTGAAACATTAAAGGGTTGAACATCGTTGATTATATATTGTTGCGTATTCACAAGCTTAATTTTTTGCAAATTACTTAAAAAATAGCAGTAAATCCATAGTTCAAATTGTATTTTTGGGATTCAAAAAAAGAAACCATGACAAAACTAAGCGTCAATATTAATAAAATAGCCACCTTACGTAATGCAAGAGGAGGGAATACACCAAGTGTTTTACAGGCCGCTATCGACGTCCAGAAATTTGGAGCTGAGGGAGTGACTATTCATCCCAGACCCGACGAGCGCCACATTCGTTATCAAGATGCTTACGATATTAAGCCTGTAATTACTACGGAATATAATGTTGAAGGAAATCCGGTAGATTCCTTTTTGAAAATGGTTTTTGAGATTAAACCAACCCAAGTAACTTTAGTGCCAGATGCGATAGATGCGATTACCTCAAATGCAGGTTGGAATACGGTGAAACATAAAGATTTTTTATCTGAAATAATTTCGGAATGTAAACGAAACAATATCCGTACCTCCATATTCGTAGACCCAACCATTGCAATGATTGAAGGCGCTGCCGAAACAGGAACCGACAGAATAGAATTATACACCGAAGAATTTGCAAAACAATACGATTTAGGAAACAAAAAAGCGATTGAACCCTATACAAATTGTGCCATAAGAGCTAACGAATTAGGATTAGGGATCAATGCAGGTCACGATTTATCTCTAGATAATATTCAGTTTTTTAATGATAATATTCCTAATTTATTAGAAGTATCTATTGGTCATGCCTTAATTTGTGAGTCCCTATATTTAGGTATGGAAAACGTGATTGGTAGTTACTTAGGAAAATTGAAGTAATGCAACTACATTCAAACATTATAGGAGAAGGGAAGTCAATTATTATCCTTCACGGATTTTTAGGAATGGGTGACAATTGGAAATCGTTAAGTAGAAAGTTTAGCGAGCAAGGATATCAAGTTCATCTAGTAGACCAACGAAATCACGGACGAAGTTTTCATAGTGAAACCTTCAACTATAATGTAATGGTAGAAGATTTAAAAAACTATTGTGACCATTTTCAATTAGTAGACATTATACTTCTTGGACATTCGATGGGCGGAAAAACAGCCATGCAATTTGCTTCTGTTTATCCCGAAATGGTTTCAAAATTAATCGTGGCAGATATTGCTCCAAAATCATATACATTACATCATCAAGATATTTTAAAAGCGCTTTCATCTTTAAATTTTTCTGAAGTAGATTCTCGTAAAAAAGCAGACGAAGTACTATCTCATTATATTAAGAGTATGGGAATACGGCAGTTCTTGTTAAAAAATCTTTATTGGAAAGAAAAAGGACAATTAGCATTGCGGATTAACCTTCCTGTTTTGGTTACTAATATAAAAGAAGTGGGAAAAGCACTTTCAAAGGATTCTTATTTTGATAAAGACACTTTGTTTTTAAGAGGTGCAAATTCTCATTATATAGAACCTCTGGACGAAGTTTTAATAAAAAAACATTTTCCGAAAGCTAAAATCGAAACAATATCGAATGCAGGACACTGGTTACACGCTGAAAATCCAGTTGATTTTTTTAATGAAGTTTTAAATTTTGTATCTTTATAAAAACATATATTATGAAATGGTTCCTTAAATTATTATTAACTGCAGTGGCAGTATTTGTATTAGAGAAAATTTTGCCAGGCGTTACTGTTGCTAGTTATACGGATGCTATATGGGCAGCTTTGGTTATCGGACTTTTAAATAGTTTTGTTAGACCATTCTTGATTTTCCTAACACTTCCCGCAACATTAATTACTATGGGGTTATTTCTTTTTGTGATCAATGCTTTAATGATAATGATGGCTGGTAATTTTCTGGATGGCTTTTCTGTTGCTTCCTTTTGGTGGGCTTTATTGTTTAGTATTTTATTGTCTTTTCTTCAACCAATATTACATTCGGTACTTGGTGAAGAAGAGAGACGTTAATGATTGTGGTTTAATAGCGTTTTCAATAGATACGTTTGTCTTTATTCTTAATTTACTTGTATTGAGGGTTTTCATTTTGTATTTTTGCACTCCCAAAAATAGAGGGTAAAATATTTTATAAAATGGAGATTACAAAAAAAGACATCGATAGCTTAAATGCTGTGCTAACAGTAGCAGTTAAAGAAGAAGATTATTCGACTAAAGTTCAAAAAATATTAAACGATTACCGTAAAACAGCCAATATTCCTGGTTTTAGAAAAGGGCATGTACCAATGGGAATGGTTAAAAAACAATACGGAAAAGCCGTTTTAGTGGAAGAAGTAAACAAAATACTTCAAGATGCTTTACATAACTATTTAATGGAAGAAAAGTTAGATGTACTTGGAAATCCACTTCCTAGTAATAATACAGAAATAGATTGGGAAGCTACCGATTTTTCTTTCGATTTTGAATTAGGATTATCTCCAAAATTTGAAGTTGACGTAAAAGGAAAAAAAGCAATTACTCATTATAATATAATTGCAGACGATAAAATGATCAACGATCAAGTAAAGTCTATTCGCAATCAATACGGAAAATTAATTTCTAAATCTGAAATTGAAAAAGGAGATGAAATTACAGGAACCTTTACCAATGAAGAAAAAGCAATCGATAAAAACACCTCATTTTCTTTAGATGTAATTAAGGG
Organism: Flavobacteriaceae bacterium; assembly: GCA_046055745.1. Classification (GTDB taxonomy): domain Bacteria; phylum Bacteroidota; class Bacteroidia; order Flavobacteriales; family Flavobacteriaceae; genus Marifrigoribacter. The sequence continues at coordinate 19,417 of JASFZG010000033.1, forward strand.
AAAAACACAATTAAAAAAATTAATCGGTGCTAAAGTTGGCGATACAATTACTTTAAAAACGAAAGGTTTATTTGCAGACGATCATCAAAATCAGACATATTTAGACGTTTCTCACGATGATACTCACGGATTAGAAATTGAAGTAAATTTCGAAATCAAAGAAGTGAACAAACGAGAAATGGCTGAATTAAACCAAGACTTCTTCGATAAAATCTTCGGGAAAGATGTGGTTAAAACGGAAGAGGAGTTAAAAGCAAAAATAAAAGAAGATGCGGAGAAACAATTTGTTCAACAAAGCGATCAAAAACTAATGGACGAAGTGGTAGAAGCATTAATTGCTAATACAAAATTTGATCTTCCAGGAGAGTTTTTAACAAAATGGATTCAGGTTTCAGGAGAAAACCCAATGACGGAAGAAGAAGCAAAAGCAGAATACGAACGAAGTGAAAAAGGATTACGTTTTCAATTAATTGAAGGTAAAGTAAGAAAAGATCACAACATTCAAGTTTCTTTTGATGAGCTGAAAGACTATTCAAAAAATATGATCAAAGCGCAAATGGCACAATACGGTCAGATGGATCCTTCAGATGAAGAATTAGATTCAATTGCTGCTAGAATTATGCAGAATCAAGAAGAAGTGAAAAAACTTTCAGAGCAATTAAATAGCCAAAAACTATTGACATTCTTTAAGGAAAACACAAAATTGAAGACTAAGGAAATCACTTACGATAAATTCATTAAAGAAGCATACAGTAATTAATACCTATTTGTTATTCTGCCCCGAAGTATCGGGACATTCAGATTCAAATTGTATAAAAAATAGTATCTTTAAGGCGTTGAATCGATAGTGTTCAACGCTTTTTTTAATTAAATTAAATAGCATTTATGAACTACGGAGAAGAGTTTAAAAAATTCGCAATTAAAGATCAAGGAATCAATAGTATGTATTACGATAATATTGTAAGTAGTATGAATCCAATGGGTTTTACGCCAAATATTATTGAAGAACGCCAGATGAATGTGGTGGCAATGGATGTGTTTTCACGTTTAATGATGGATCGAATTATCTTTTTAGGAACCGGAATTAATGACCAAATTGCTAATATCGTTCAAGCGCAATTACTGTTTTTAGAAAGCACTGATGCTTCAAAAGATATTCAGATTTATATCAATTCTCCAGGAGGAGGAGTTTATGCTGGATTAGGAATTTACGATACGATGCAGTTTATAAAACCAGATGTAGCAACGATTTGTACAGGAATGGCAGCTTCTATGGGAGCCGTTTTACTATGTGCAGGAGCAGCAGGAAAACGAAGTGCATTGACACATTCTAGAGTGATGATTCACCAACCATTAGGTGGTGCGCAAGGACAAGCAAGTGATATTGAAATTACTACTAGAGAAATTGTTCAGTTAAAGAAAGAATTATATGAAATCATTGCGAAACATTCTGGTCAGAAATACGACAAAGTATATGAAGATTCAGATCGTGACTATTGGATGAAGGCTGATAAAGCTAAAGAATACGGAATGATTGATGAAATTTTAGTTAGAAAATAATACTGAAAACGGTTTCAGTAAATTAAAAAGATTCCTGCCTTCGCAGGAATGTAAGGATTATGGCAAAAGAAGAATTAGAATGTTCGTTTTGTGGTCGTAAAAAACCAGAAACCAATCTGTTAATAGCAGGTTTAGATGCGCATATTTGTGATCGCTGTATTGAACAAGCGCACGGTATTGTTGCTGAAGAAGCTATGCACTCGGACAATAGTGATTTGACCGATGAGTTGATGTTAAAGAAACCTAGAAACATCAAGGAGTTTCTAGATGAGTATATTATTGGTCAGGATTATTCCAAAAAAATCATGTCGGTTGCAGTGTATAATCACTATAAACGATTGCTTCAAAAAGACACTGATGATGATGTTGAAATTGAAAAATCAAATATCATTATAGTTGGTGAAACAGGAACAGGAAAAACATTATTAGCAAAAACGATTGCTAGAATGTTGAATGTTCCATTGGCAATTGTTGATGCTACCGTATTAACTGAAGCAGGATATGTAGGAGAAGATGTAGAAAGTATTTTAACACGATTACTTCAAGCTGCAGATTATAATGTAGAAAAAGCCCAACACGGAATTGTATTTATTGACGAAATAGATAAAATTGCTCGTAAAGGCGACAATCCTTCTATTACTCGTGATGTAAGTGGAGAAGGGGTTCAGCAAGCTTTATTAAAACTTTTAGAAGGAACCGTTGTAAACGTACCACCAAAAGGAGGTCGTAAACATCCAGATCAAAAATTTATTGAAGTCAATACAGAAAATATCTTGTTTATAGCAGGTGGAGCTTTTAGCGGAATTGATCGTAAAATTTCAAAACGTCTAAATCTTCAAGCGGTTGGTTTTAGTGCATCTATGAAAGAAGATGTGGTAGATCGTGATAATTTATTGAAGTATATTATCCCGAAGGATTTAAAAGATTTCGGATTAATTCCTGAGATTATTGGACGACTTCCAGTGTTAACGTATATGAATCCTTTAGATGCTAAAACACTACGAGCTATTTTAACGGAACCTAAAAATGCTATTATTAAACAATATGAAAAATTGTTTGAAATGGACGGAATTGAATTTAAAATCAATGAAGAAGGTTTAAATTATATCGTGGAAAAAGCAGTAGAATATAAATTAGGAGCAAGAGGATTACGATCTTTATGTGAAGCAGTGTTAACCGATGCAATGTTCGAAATGCCAGATGGTGAAGAAAAATATTTAGAAGTTACTAAAGATTATGTAGAGTCTAAACTAAATAAATCTACTATTAAGAAGCTGAAAGCAGTTTCATAAATAAAAAACACCTTTCACAAAAAAAACCTCGCTATTTAGCGAGGTTTTTTTCTTTTCTAATTGTCCTATAAAGACAATTAGTATCTGTAATACTCAGGCTTATAAGGGCCATCAACGGTAACACCAATGTATTCAGCTTGATCTTCTCGAAGTTCTGTAAGCTCAATTCCGATTTTTGCCAAGTGTAATTTTGCTACTTTTTCATCTAAATGTTTTGGTAACATATATACTTTGTTTTCGTATTTGTCAAGGTTCGTCCAAAGTTCGATTTGTGCTAAAGTTTGGTTGGTAAAAGAATTACTCATTACAAAACTAGGATGACCAGTGGCACAACCTAAGTTTACCAAACGACCTTCTGCTAATAAAATAATGTCTTTTCCATTAACAACATATTTATCAACTTGTGGTTTGATTTCAACTTTCTCATGACCATTGTTTAACCAAGCAACATCAATTTCATTATCAAAATGACCAATATTACAAACGATGGTTTTGTCTTTCATCGCTTCAAAATGGCGTCCTTGTACAATATCTTTATTTCCAGTAGTGGTAATAATTACATCTGCGTTTCCAACAACGGTTTCTAATTTTTTCACTTCAAATCCATCCATTGCAGCTTGTAGAGCACAAATTGGATCTATTTCGGTAACCGTTACAATACTTCCAGCACCTTTAAATGAAGCAGCTGTTCCTTTTCCAACGTCACCGTAACCACAAACAATCACTCGTTTTCCAGCTAACATTACATCGGTAGCGCGACGAATTGCATCAACAGCACTTTCACGACATCCGTATTTATTATCGAATTTAGATTTAGTAACACTATCGTTTACATTAATTGCTGGCATTGGTAAAGTTCCTTCTTTCATACGATCGTATAAACGGTGAACTCCTGTAGTAGTTTCTTCACTTAACCCATTAATTCCATCCACTAATTCAGGATAACGATCTAAAACCATATTGGTTAAATCGCCACCGTCATCTAAAATCATATTTAAAGGCTTGCGATCTTCACCAAAGAAAAGTGTTTGTTCGATACACCAATCAAATTCTTCTTCGTTCATTCCTTTCCAAGCATACACAGCAATTCCTGCATCTGCAATCGCAGCAGCAGCTTGATCTTGTGTAGAGAAAATATTACAAGAACTCCAAGTAACTTCAGCTCCAAGAGCGATTAAAGTTTCAATAAGCACCGCAGTTTGGATGGTCATATGAAGACATCCTGCAATACGAGCACCTTTTAAAGGCTGTTCGTTTTTGTACTCTTTACGAAGTGACATTAAGCCTGGCATTTCTGCTTCAGCAAGTTCAATTTCTTTTCTTCCCCAACCCGCTAAAGAGATATCTTTAACTTTATTGGCAATGTAAGGTGTTGTTTTTGTTGACATATTATTATATTTGTTAATCCCTTTGAAGGAAGTCCCGAATTATCGGGATTATTTTTTTAACGAAATTCATATAAAATTTCGGTTTGCAAAAATACATAATATACTTTAATATTAGATGTCTCTTTACAAAACTATAACAGTAAATTCCACAACTAAAGTCCTCATTTGGAAGATTGAAGAGTCTTTTGAGGGTCTTTATAATGAAATTACTCTTACAGAAAGAAGTTTAACAAGGCTACATAAAATGAAAAGTGAATTGCATCAGCGAGGTTTTTTGAGTATTCGATATTTATTGGCTTCGGAAGGCTATACCGATTATGATTTGTTTTATGATGAAAACGGAAAGCCACATCTTACCGATGGGAAACATATTTCGATTACACATTCTTTTACCTTTTCAGCTATTATAATTAGTGATATTGAAGTTGGAATTGACATTGAAAAGAAACGAGATAAAATTTTAAGAATCGCTCATAAATTTACAGAGATAGACGAATATCAGAAATTAAACCATAGAGATGTGATCATACGAAAATTAACAATTGTTTGGTGTGCGAAAGAGTCACTTTATAAAAGTTTTAATCGAGTAGGATTGACCTTTTTAAACCATATTTATGTAGAGGATTTTAGTATGTATTATAATGAAACTATTGCTGAGGTTAATTTTGAAGACAAAACAGAAAAATATCATATTTGGTTTCTAGAATTTGAAGGATTCACCTGCGCGTATGCCTTGTTAAATGAAAGAAAGAAGAATGATTAATCCAATTTATAAATCCATTCTTTCTAAAGTTTCAAAAGATAAAAAATCACTTGCCATATTAATTGATCCTGATGTTTTTCAACTTTCTAAAACGGTTAATTTTTTAAATCAACTTCCAAAAAACACTACTCATATTTTTGTTGGAGGAAGTACGGTTGAAACAGGTAAAACGGAAGCTACAGTTTCAGAGATAAAGAAAAACACTACACTTCCGATAGTGTTATTCCCAGGGGATGTTTCTCAAATTACAAATAATGCAGACGGATTGTTATTTTTGTCATTACTTTCAGGAAGAAACCCAGAGTATTTAATAGGGCAACAAATAAAAGCAGTTTCAAAACTTAGGAATAATAGTCTAGAAATAATTTCAACAGGATATATCTTAATAGATGGCGATACTATTTCTGCAGTGGAAAGGGTAAGTGAAACCAAACCAATGCCTCAAAAAAACATTCAAGAAATTGTTGATACTGCGGTGGCTGGAGAATTATTAGGTAGTAAGCTTATTTATTTAGAAGCAGGAAGTGGAGCGAAAACTCCTATTCATTCCAAAATAATTTTAGCCGTAAAAAAAGAAATAAACATTCCGCTAATTGTAGGAGGTGGGATTAAAACCGAAATGCAGAAACAAACAGCCTATCAAGCAGGAGCAGACTTGGTGGTTATGGGAACTGTTTTTGAAAACAATAAATAAAACCTGTTAAGTTTAAAATAACTATGGACACAATTATAGACTTTTTTTTAGAACCTTATTTAAACGCTTCTGTGTTGAATATTTCTTTGGAATTAATAGCTGCTGTTTTTGGTGTTATTAGTGTTTTTTACGCTAAAAAAGAAAATATTTTAGTCTACCCAACAGGGATAATAAGTACGGGAATTTATGTGTATTTGCTTTCTCAATGGGCATTGTACGGGGATTTAATCATCAATATTTATTATACATTAATGAGTTTGTATGGTTGGTTTATGTGGACTCGAGTATCGGATGGTTCTGAAGTAAGTTTACAAATAAGCAGAACAAATAAGCAAGATAAACTCAAGGCTTTTGCTATTTTTGTATTCACAGCCATTTTTGTAATTGTAGTATATCGATATTATGAAGTAATGCCCGATTTAAGTTTTTCAGAGAGTATTTCGTACGTTTATCAGAAAATAAGTTCGGGAAATTTAATTGAATTTAGAAAAGCAACACCATATATAGATACCTTTACAACAGCTGCTGCATTTGTGGCAATGTGGTTAATGGCAAATAAAAAAATAGAAAACTGGACTTTTTGGATTGTTACTAATGTAGTTTCCATTCCGCTTTATTTTGTAAAAGGATATGGCTTAACAGGAATACAATATTTTATCTTTTTAGTATTAGCATTTTTAGGATATAACGAATGGAAAAAAACCTTGAACAAGAAGAAGCAAGCTGCATAAGAGTGGTTCTGTTTGGTCCAGAATCAACTGGAAAAACAACCTTAGCAAAACAGTTGGCACGACATTATAATTCGGTTTGGGTACCTGAATATGCTAGACAATACCTGCAGAAAAAATGGAACAACGAACGTAAAACATGTGAGCAGTTCGATTTATTACCCATCGCAATAGGGCAGATGAAATTGGAAAATAATTCGGCTAAAAAAACAAATACTGTATTGGTTTGTGACACCGATTTGTTAGAAACGAAAGTCTATTCTGAAGAATATTATTCTGGAGAATGCGATCCTCTATTAGATAAATATGCAGTTAAAAACACCTACGATTTATATTTACTCACGTACATAGATACTCCTTGGGAAGCGGATGATTTAAGAGATAAACCTGAAGAAAGACTAGAAATGTTTAATGCTTTTGAAAAAGCTTTAAAAGATAATAATCGGCCTTATGTTATTTTAAAGGGTAGTAAAAATAAACGCTTAGATGAAGCGGTAAAACAAATAGATTTAATTTTAAAAAATAAACATTGAATTTAACAAAAGAAGATATAAGTTACCTTAAAGAATATGGACTTACATTAGAGAAAGTCTATCGACAATTAGAGGCATTTTCAAATGGAATTCCTTTTATAGAGATTGTTACTGCTGCTTCTATTGGGAATGGAATTGAAAAAATATCTAAAGAAAATCAACAGAAACTATTAGATTTTTACGATAGTAAAAAAAATAAATTAGACATCGTAAAATTTGTACCAGCTTCTGGAGCAGCAACACGTATGTTTAAATTTCTTTATGAATTTATAGAAAATTTTAATCCCGAAGAAATTACACTGAATAAGTATATTAAAAAAGGAAATCACGAAATGCTTTCTACTTTTATTAATTCGGTAAAAGATTTTGCATTTTTAAGTTTGGTTCGTAATAAAATCAGACAGAATCATCCAGAATTTAAACATGGTAAAAAAGGAGTTAGAGCAAAGATTTTTGTACAAACTTTATTGGAAGAAAACGGATTAAATTTTGGTAATTTACCCAAGGGTTTAATTCCATTTCATAAATATAAAAAATATTCAACCACCGCTTTTGAAGAGCATTTATTTGAATCTGCATATTATGCTTCCACTAATAATAATGCTTATTTGCATTTTACTTTTTCAAAAAAACATGTAGATGCCTTTAAAGAAGAATTTAAAGCTGTAAAAAAAAGAGTTTCTAAAAAAACAAAAACAGAATTTCATATTTCCTATTCATTTCAGAAAAAAGAGACCGATACTATTGCGGTTAATAATGATAATTCACTTTTTAGAAACAAAAAAGGAAATCCTATTTTAAGGCCTTCAGGGCACGGTGCTCTAATAGAAAATTTAAACGACGTGGATGCTGATGTTGTTTTTATAAAAAATATTGATAATGTGGTTTCTGAAAATTATATGGAAGAAATAGCTTATAACAAAAAAGTATTGGCAGGGAAATTAATTTGGATTCAAGAAAAAATATTTTCGTATTTAAAATTGTTGTTAAATGACGAAGTATCGATTGATAGAATTACCGAAATAAAATCTTTTTTATGGAACGAATTAAATATTAAAGAAATACCAAATAGTCTTAAAGAATTAGCAAAGATTTTAAATAGACCTGTTAGAGTTTGTGGTGTGGTAAAAAATACGGGAGCCCCAGGAGGAGGCCCGTTTTGGATAAGAGATGCTGAGGGGAATATTACACTTCAAATTGTGGAAATGTCACAAATTAACCCAAACGATCCAAGACAACAAGCAATGGTTGGCGAGGCTACACATTTTAATCCAGTAGATATTGTTTGCGGTGTTCGTGATTATAAAGGAAATAAATTTGATTTGTCTAATTATGTGGATACTAAATCGGGTATTATTTCAGAAAAATCACAAGACGGAAAATCATTAAAAGCATTGGAACTTCCTGGTCTTTGGAATGGAGCAATGGCAGGATGGAACTCCGCTTTTGTAGAAGTGCCTTTACAGACCTTTAATCCTGTAAAAACAGTAAATGACTTGTTGAAAAAAGAGCATCGACCTCTTGCTTAAATAGTTGTTATGAATGCTGAAACTCTTTTAAAAGAACTGGAATATAAAGCCGTTAGGAGTAGCGGTCCAGGAGGGCAGCATGTAAATAAAACGGCTTCAAAAGTAGAAGTTAGTTTTCATATTAATAATTCTGAAGCAATTACAGAAGATGAAAAAGAACAATTAACGCTTCAGCTTTCAAATAAAATTTCCTCAGAAGGATTCTTAAAATTAACTTCAAGCGAAACTAGAAGTCAACATAAAAATAAAGAGCTGGTGACGCAACGATTAATGGATCTTATAGAAAAGAATCGTAAAAAGCCAAAACCTCGAAAAAAGACAAAGCCTTCTAAAGCTTCAAAAGAAAAAAGGTTGACAAATAAGAAAGAGCAATCAACTAAAAAACTTAATCGGAAACCTCCAAAAATTGATTAATTAGTTAGTACATTTGTACCATCTCAAAGGGGTGCTTTTTATAGTGCTGAGGGAGAAGTTAAGAGTACTGAGTTTTTAAACTCATAATTCATAATTCTGAACTCAAAATTAAAAATGGCTGAGATTACACCCATAGAACCTAGAACAGGCAATGCTGTTTAGGAAATAACGAGAGGTTTTCCTTTCAACATATAAATCACAAATTAGAACAATTCCCCCTTTTGTTCGTAACGTAATTACGAATGAAAAAATTAGTTGTATCACTTAGTTTAGGGCTCTTATTTATTAATCTTTCTGCTCAAGAAAAAGTTGTCGATTCTACAGAAGTTGAAACCTTAGATGAGGTTTTAATACAATCTATTAGAGTAGCTGAAGACGCTCCAATTACACATTCCAATGTGAGTAAAAAAGAAATTTCAAAGCGGAATTTAGGTCAAGATATTCCTGTATTATTAAATTATTTGCCTTCTGTAGTAACTACTACCGATGCTGGAGCAGGAGTGGGTTACACCTATATTCGTGTTCGAGGTAGCGATGCTTCAAGAGTTAATATTACCATCAACGGAATACCTTATAATGATGCTGAAAGTCAAGGGACTTTTTGGGTAAATATGCCCGATTTTGCTTCTTCGGTAGAAAGTATGCAGTTGCAAAGGGGAGTAGGGACTTCAACTAATGGTTCTGGAGCCTTTGGAGCGAGTTTGAATATTTTAAGTGATGCAGTTTCTAAGGAGGCTTATGGGGAATTAAGTGCTTCAGTAGGATCTTTTAATACCCAAAAATACAATCTTAAATTTGGTACTGGATTGCTTAGCGAGCATTTTGAAATATCTGGAAGACTTTCAAAAATTACTTCGGACGGATATATAGATAGAGCGACTTCCGATTTAAAATCCTACTTTTTACAAGGTGCTTATATAAATGATAATACCTTAATTAAAGCATTGGTTTTTGGCGGAAAAGAAAAAACCTATCAAGCTTGGTATGGTATCGATAAGGAAACTTTAGAAAGCGACCGAACCTTTAATCCTGCTGGAATATATACCGATAATGATGGGAATACTCGTTTCTATGATAATGAAGTTGATAATTATTCGCAAGACCATTACCAATTACATTGGAATCAGAAATTAAATAATAATTGGTCAACCAATTTAGGTTTAAATTATACCTACGGAAGGGGTTATTTTGAGCAGTACAAAGAAGATCAGGATTTTGAATTTTATAATTTCACTCCTATCCAAATTGGGGGAGAAGTTATTGATGAAACCGATTTAATAAGAAGACGTTGGTTAGACAATGATTATTATGTAATCAATGCGAATGTAAATTATACTAATAATGACTTAGATATTTCAGCGGGTGCTTTTTACAGTTATTACGATGGCGATCATTATGGGGAAGTGATTTGGGCACAATTTGCAAGTGATTCTGAAATTAGAGATCGCTATTATGAAGGAAACGGAACCAAAAATGAATTTACAATTTTCACAAAAGCCAACTATAAAATAAATGAATCTTGGAGCGTTTATGGAGATTTACAAGAGCGATTTGTAAATTATAAAACAACAGGTTTAACTTCAGATAAAGAACCTTTAGTGGTAGATGAGGGTTATGCTTTTTTCAATCCTAAGGCTGGAATCGCTTATAAATTAAATCAAAAAAATCAATTATATACTTCCTATGGAAGAGCAAATCGGGAGCCACGAAGAAGTGATTTTGAAAATGGAGTAACTCAGTCAGAAAAATTAGATGATTATGAATTAGGGTGGCGTTTTTCTTCAGAGAAATCTAAGGTGAATACCAATATATATTTTATGAACTATCAAGATCAATTGGTTTTAACAGGAGCGATTGATGATGTAGG
>JASFZG010000034.1:0-11339 GCA_046055745.1 Flavobacteriaceae bacterium
TATCAATACCTGCTATTCTTGCCATAATTATCCTTGTCTTTGTTTAAATCTAGGATTCTTTTTATTGATTACATATAATCTGCCTTTTCTACGCACAATTTTGCACTCGGCACTTCTCTTTTTTACTGATGTTCTAACTTTCATCGGTTTAATACTTTAATATCTGTAAGTAATTCTTGCTTTTGATAAATCATACGGACTCATTTCTAACTTCACTTTGTCTCCTGGTAATAATTTAATATAATGCATACGCATTTTACCTGAAATATGTGCAGTTACCACATGTCCGTTTTCCAACTCCACACGAAACATTGCATTAGACAAAGCTTCTGTTATTGTTCCATCTTGTTGTATGGCTGGTTGTTTTGCCATTATATAGCTGATTTTCGTTTTGTCCCTTTTTTCATTAAACCATCATAATGACGATTTAATAAATGAGAATTAATTTGTTGAATGGTATCTATGGCAACTCCTACCATAATTAACAATGATGTTCCACCATAAAATAATGCCCAAGAATGTGTTAATCCAAAATTAATAACAATTGATGGCAAAATTGCAACCAATGCTAAAAATATTGATCCTGGGAAAGTTATTAATGATAAAATACGATCTAATAATTCAGCAGTATCTTTTCCTGGTCTAATACCAGGTATAAATCCACCACTTCTTTTTAAATCATCTGCCATTTTATTAGTTGGTATTGTAATTGCAGTGTAAAAATAACTAAAAACTATTATTAAAAATGCAAATAATACATTATACCAAACTCCAAACATATTTCCAAATTCAAGTCCAATCGATTTAATAATTTGATTATCAGACCTTCCAAGTAATGCTGGTGCAAACATAATTGCTTGAGCAAATATAATTGGCATTACACCAGACGAATTTAGTTTTAATGGAATATAATCTCTTGCTCCTGCAATACTTTTAATATTCCCAGCAACTGATTTTCTTGCATATTGAACTGAAATTTTTCTAACTGCAGTAACTAAATAAACACTAACCATAATTACTAAGAACCAAACTACAACCTCAATTAATATCATAATTAACCCTCCATTTGAAGCAGTAATTTTTGAAATTGCCTCTTGCATAAATGCACTTGGAAAACGAGCTATAATACCAATCATAATTAATAACGAGATACCGTTCCCAATACCTTTATCAGTAATTTTTTCCCCAAGCCACATTGCAAATATAGTACCAGCAGTTAACACCACCATAGAGGTTAACCAAAACATGCTTCCACTAATATAAAATGCCGATGAAGGAATTAGTTGATAAATATTTGTAATGTAAGCTGGTCCTTGCACCATAGTAATTGCTATAGTTAACCAACGTGTAATTTGATTTATTTTTTTTCTTCCACTTTCTCCATCCTTTTGAAGTTTTTGTAAATAAGGAACCGCAATTCCCATTAACTGAACAACAATAGATGCAGAAATATAAGGCATAATACCCAAAGCAACTACAGATGCTTTTGAAAAAGCTCCTCCAGTAAACATGTCTAATAAACCTAAAATACCACCACCACTTGTTTGATTATGCAATGCAGCTTGCGCAACAGAAATATCAATACCTGGTAATGGAATTTGAGCCGCAAAACGATAAATTGCCATAAAGCCAAGTGTTAATAGAATTTTATTTCTAAGTTCTTCTATTTTCCAAATGTCTTGTATGGTTTGAATAAATTCTTTCATTGCATTTATTAATTATATCGTTTCTGCTTTACCTCCTGCATTTTCAATAGCTGCTTTTGCAGTTGCAGTATATTTATGAACAGTTATGTTTAATTTTGATTTAAGCTCTCCGTTACCTAATATTTTTACTAAATCATTTTTACGTGCTAAACGATTTTCAACTAATACATCTAATGTAACAGTATCTTTCACTTTTTTTGAATCTACTAGTTCTTGAAGTTTATTCAAATTTACACCAACATATTCTTTACGATTTATGTTTTTAAATCCAAATTTAGGAACCCGTCTTTGTAAAGGCATTTGACCTCCTTCAAAACCAACTTTTCTTGAATATCCAGATCGAGATTTTGCTCCTTTATGACCACGTGTTGCAGTTCCACCTTTTCCTGAGCCTTGTCCTCTACCAATTCGTTTACCCTGAGTTTTAACTGAACCATTAGCAGGTTGTAAGTTATTTAATGTCATCGCTTTATAAATTGTTATTTAATTTCTTCAACAGAAACTAAGTGTTTAACTTTATTTACCATTCCAAGGATTGAAGGAGTAGCTTCGTGCTCAACAACTTGATCCATCTTTTGTAAACCTAGCGCCTCCAAAGTTCTTTTTTGATCTTTTGGACGTCTAATTTTACTTCTAACTTGTTTTACTTTTATTTTTGCCATCGTACTTCCTGTTTTAACCATTAAAAACTTTATCTAAAGAAACACCTCTTTCTTTAGCAATCATACTAGCACTTCTAAGCTGTAATAACGCATCAAAAGTTGCTTTTACAACATTATGAGGATTAGATGAGCCTTGTGATTTTGAAAGCACATCATGAACTCCTACAGACTCTAATACGGCACGAACTGCGCCACCTGCTATAACTCCAGTACCATTTGATGCTGGTTTTAAAAACACTCTTGCTCCACCAAATTTACCTTTTTGTTCGTGAGGTAAAGTTTTGTTAAAAATAGGAATTCTAACTAAGTTTTTCTTTGCGTCTTCTATTGCTTTTGCAATTGCTGAAGCAACATCTTTAGATTTACCTAGGCCATGTCCAACTACACCATTTCCATCTCCAACTACAACAATAGCTGAAAATCCAAATGCTCTACCTCCTTTAGTTACTTTAGTAACCCTTTGAACACCTACTAAATGATCTTGTAGTTCTAAACCGCTAGGCTTTACTCTTTCTACGTTTTTGTATTTATGATACATATTATACTAAAATTTTAAACCTGCTTCTCTTGCAGCGTCTGCTAGAGCTTTAACTCTACCGTGATACAAAAATCCATTTCTATCAAATGCAATAGTTTCAATACCAGCTTTAATTGCTTTTTCAGCAACTGATTTACCAACTAATTTGGCAATTTCTGATTTTGATCCTTTGGATTCAATTTCTTTATCTCTTGATGAAATTGATACTAATGTTGTACCACTTTTATCATCAACTAACTGAGCATAAATTTCTTTATTACTTCTAAACACAGATAATCTTGGTTTAGTTGCAGTTCCAAAAACTACTTTTCTAATTCTGTGTTTAATTCTTTGTCTTCTTTCAAGCTTTGATAATGCCATAATACTATATATTATTATGCAGATTTACCTGCTTTTCTTCTTAATATTTCTCCTACAAATTTAACTCCTTTTCCTTTGTATGGTTCAGGTTTACGGAAAGCTCTAATCTTTGCCGCAACTGCACCTACTAATTGTTTATCAAATGAAGTTAATTTAACTATTGGGTTTTTACCTTTTTCAGAAATTGTTTCAACTTTAACTTCAGGAGCTATAGCTAAAACAATATTATGTGAAAAACCAAGTGCTAAATCTAATACTTGACCTTGATTTGATGCTCTATAACCAACACCAACAAGTTCCAATTCTTTGGTCCACCCTTTAGATACACCAATAATCATATTATTAATTAACGCTCTATACAACCCATGTTTTGCTTTATGGTTTTTACTTTCAGATGGTCGTTTTAAAACAATTCTTCCATCTACAAGTTCAATAGCAATATCATCTTTAATTTCTTGAGTTAATTCTCCTAATTTACCTTTTACCGTAACTACATTGTTATTAATTTCAAAGGTAACTCCTTCTGGTAATGTAACTGGATTATTTCCTATTCTTGACATCTTTGTTCAGTTTATTTATTAATATACAAAACATAATACTTCTCCACCTACATGTTGTTGACGAGCTTGTTTACTTGTCATCACACCTTTAGAAGTAGATATTATTGCTATGCCTAATCCATTTAACACACGTGGCAACTCATCAGCACCAAAATATTTTCGTAATCCTGGTGTACTAACTCTTTGTAATTTTTTTATTACTGAAGCCTTTGTTTCTTTACTGTATTTTAAAGCTATTTTAATGTTTCCTTGAACACTATCATCTTCAAATTTATAGCTTAGAATGTAACCTTGATCAAATAAAATCTTGGTCATTTCTTTTTTAATTTTTGAAGCCGGAATCTCAACAACTCTATGGCCTGCCATAATTGCATTTCTAACTCGTGTTAGATAATCTGCGATTGGATCTGTAATCATATTTATTAATTTGCGGTTTTGGTTTTCAATATTTTATTGAACCTAAAACCAATTTATAATTTTACCAACTAGCTTTTTTAACTCCTGGTATTAACCCTTGGTTGGCCATTTCACGGAAAGTTACACGTGAAATACCAAATTGCCTCATATAACCTTTTGGTCTTCCTGTTAATTTACAACGGTTGTGTAAACGAACTGGTGATGCATTTTTTGGTAGTTTTTGTAATGCTTCATAATCTCCAGCTTCTTTTAAAGCTTTTCTTTTTTCAGCATATTTTTCTACTAACTTTCTTCTTTTTACCTCTCGGGCTTTCATTGATTCTTTAGCCATTTCTTATTTTTTTTTAAATGGTAAACCTAATTCACTTAATAATGATTTTGCTTCTTTATCAGTATTTGCAGATGTTACAAATGTAATATCCATTCCTCCAATTTTATGCACTTTATCAATATCAATCTCTGGAAAAATAATTTGTTCAGTAATACCTAAATTATAATTTCCTCTGCCATCAAAACCATTTGCTTTAATTCCACCAAAATCTCTTACTCGTGGTAAAGCAGTAGTTACTAATTTATCTAAAAAGTCAAACATTTTATCACCTCTAAGCGTAACTTTTGCCCCAATTGGCATTCCTTTACGAAGTTTGAAAGCTGCAACATCTTTTTTAGATATTGTTGATATAGCTTGTTGACCAGAAATATTGGTTAATTCTTCAACAGCATAATCAACTAATTTCTTATCAGCTACTGCAGCACCAACTCCTTTACTAATTACTATTTTTTGTAATTTAGGAACTTGCATTACATTTTTATAACTGAATTCTTCACTAAGAGCTTTAATAACTCTTGTTTTATATTCTTCTTTAAGTCTTGGAGTATAAGCCATATCTAAATTACTTTATCAGATTTTTTTGAAACCCTAACTTTTTTACCATCTTCCACTCTAAATTTAACTTTAGTAGTTTTTCCATTTTCAACTAACATTAAATTAGAGATGTGTATAGAAGCTTCTTTTTTAACAATTCCACCTTGTGGATTTTGAGCGCTTGGTTTAGTATGTTTTGAAATTAAATTTACACCTTCAACAATGGCTCTATTTTTTTCAATAAAAATTTCTACTATTTTACCTTGTTCACCTTTATGGTCACCTGCCATAACTTTAACAATATCTCCTGATTTTATCTTTAACTTCATTTTCTTATTGTTTTATTAAAGCACTTCAGGTGCTAATGATACAATTTTCATAAATTGTTTTTCACGAAGTTCTCTAGCAACAGGTCCAAAAACACGTGTTCCTTTCATTTCACCAGAAGTAGCATCTAACAATACACAAGCATTGTCATCAAATCTAATATAAGATCCATCTTTTCTTCTAATTTCTTTCTTCGTTCTAACAACAACTGCTTTAGAAACTTGTCCTTTTTTTACCGTTCCATTTGGTGTAGCATCTTTAATTGATACAACAATTTTATCACCAATGGAAGCGTAACGTTTTTTAGTTCCTCCCAAAACGCGGATAATCAAAACCTCTTTAGCTCCTGTATTATCTGCTACTCTAATTCTTGATTCTGTTTGTAACATAATTATTTAGCTCTTTCTAGGATTTCTACTAATCTCCAACGTTTAGATTTACTCATTGGACGTGTTTCCATTATTTTAACAGTATCACCAATATTGCAATCATTTTTCTCATCGTGTGCCACATATTTTTTTGTGCTTAACACGAATTTTCCGTACATAGGATGTTTCACTTTTTTAACTTCAGCAACAACAATAGATTTTTCCATTTTATTACTTGAAACTACTCCTATTCGTTCTTTTCTAAGATTTCTTTTTTCCATCTTTTACTTCTGAATACAATTATTGTAATTCTCTTTTAGTTAATTCTGTAGCAACTCTGGCTACTGTTCTTCTAAGGGCTCTCAACTGCATTGGAACTTCCAATGGTGAAATTGTATGAGCCATTTTTAGATCAATATAACTTTTCTTTAAACTTCCAAGTTTATCTTGTAACTCTTCCGTTGATAATTCTTTAATTTCTGATTGTTTCATTTTCTTAATCGGTTATTAATCGTTATCAAAATCTCTAGCTATTACAAACTTTGTTTTAACCGGAAGTTTCTGTGCCGCTAAACGTAAAGCTTCTTTTGCTATGTCTATTGGTACTCCACCTACTTCAAATAGAATTCTTCCTGGTTTAACTACGGCAACAAAATATTCAGGAGCCCCTTTACCTTTTCCCATACGTACTTCTAATGGTTTTTTGGTAATTGGTTTATCTGGAAATATTTTAATCCATAATTGACCTTCTCTTTTCATATGTCTAGTAGCTGCAATACGTGCTGCTTCTATTTGTCGAGATGTAAGTAAGTCTTGCTCTAAAGATTTGATACCAAACATTCCGTTAGAAAGTCGGTGCCCTCTATTTGAGTTTCCATTCATGTTCCCCTTCCCCTTCTGTACTTTACGATATTTTACTCTCTTTGGCTGTAACATTTTACCTTCTAAATTTTAAAAATTTATTTTCTTCTACGAGGAGCTTGAGATCGTTTTGAGTTTCCTCTACCTCTATCAGATTTACCTTGTTTTTTAGACAAGCCAACTAATGGAGATAACTCTCTCTTACCATAAACCTCGCCTTTCATAATCCATACTTTAACACCTAATCGGCCGTAGGTAGTATGAGCTTCTACAAGTGCATAATCAATATCAGCTCTAAAAGTTGAAAGAGGAATTCTTCCATCTTTATAGTGTTCAGAACGTGCCATTTCAGCACCATTTAAACGACCTGAAATTTGAACTTTAATTCCTTCAGCATTCATTCTCATAGTTGCGGCAATAGCCATTTTGATAGCTCTACGATATGAGATTCTATTCTCAATTTGACGAGCTATACTAGCACCTACAAGTTTTGCGTCTAATTCTGGACGTTTAATTTCAAAAATATTGATTTGTACTTCTTTACCTGTAATTTTTTTAAGCTCTTCTTTCAACTTGTCTACCTCTTGACCACCTTTTCCAATAATAATACCAGGTCGTGCAGTAGTGATAGTAACGGTTACAAGTTTAAGTGTACGCTCAATTATTACAGATGAAACACTTGCTTTTGATAATCGAGCATTTACATACTCTCTTATTTTATAATCTTCTGCAATTTTATCTCCGTAGTTTCTTCCTCCATACCAGTTAGATTCCCATCCTCTGATAATTCCTAAACGATTTCCTATTGGATTTGTTTTTTGTCCCATTTCTACTTCTGATTAATTGCTAACATTTTTACTTCCTAAGATTAAAGTCACATGATTAGAACGTTTTCTAATTCTGTGTGCTCTACCTTGTGGAGCTGGTCTTAATCTTTTTAACATACTTGCACTATCTACAAAAATTTCTTTAACAAAAAGTCCAGCATCCTCAATATTTGAATTTTCATTTTTTGCTTGCCAGTTTGCAATAGCACTCAATAATAATTTTTCAAGATTAATAGATGCTTCTTTTACATTAAATTTCAAGATTTGAAGTGCTTTTTCAACTTCAACTCCTCTAATTAAATCTGCAACTAAACGCATTTTTCTTGGTGATGTAGGACAACCCGTAAGCTTAGCAAAAGCCAATTGCTTTTTCTCTTCTTTTATTTGTTGTGCTCTTATTTTTTTTCGAACTCCCATGATTACCTACTATTTTTTTCCTTTATTTTTAGCACCAGCGTGTCCTCTATAAGAACGGGTTGGTGAAAATTCTCCTAATTTATGACCTACCATGTTTTCTGTAACATAAACTGGTACAAACTGACGACCGTTGTGAACGGCAATTGTTTGTCCTACAAAATCTGGAGTAATCATAGAGGCTCTTGACCAAGTTTTGATTACCGATTTCTTTCCTGACTCAATATTTCCTTGAACTTTTTTATCAAGTTTATGAAAAACATAAGGTCCCTTTTTTAATGAACGTGCCATATCTTAATTATTTTTTTCTACGTTCTATAATATACTTATTACTCGCTTTAACCTTAGATCTTGTTTTGAATCCTTTTGCAGGAATTCCATTTCTAGATCTTGGATGACCTCCTGAAGATTTACCTTCTCCACCACCCATTGGGTGATCAACTGGGTTCATAACAACAGCTCTTGTTCTTGGTCTTCTTCCTAACCATCTAGATCTACCTGCTTTACCAGAAACTAATAATTGATGATCAGAGTTTGATACCGCACCAATAGTTGCCATACATGTAACTAAAATTAATCTAGTTTCACCTGATGGTAATTTTATGGTTGCGTATTTTCCATCTCTTGCCATTAACTGAGCAAATGACCCAGCACTTCGAGCAATAACTGCTCCTTGACCAGGATGTAACTCAATACAAGAAATTGTTGTTCCTAAAGGAATTTTACTCAACAACATCGTATTTCCTACATCAGGAGTAGCTCCTTCTCCGGAAATTAGTTGTTGACCAACTTTTAAACCTGCTTGTGCAATAATGTATCTTTTAGCACCATCTACATAATGTAAAAGTGCAATAAAAGCAGTACGATTTGGATCGTACTCAATACTTTTAATAGTTGCAGGAACACCGTTTTTATCTCTTTTAAAATCGATAATACGATATTGTTTTTTATGACCACCACCAATGTAGCGCATAGTCATTTTCCCTCTGTTGTTTCGACCTCCAGATCTTTTATTCGGAGCTACTAAACTTTTCTCCGGCTTATCAGTAGTAATGGTGTCGAACCCATTTACTACTCTAAAACGCTGACCTGGTGTTATTGGTTTTAATTTTCTAACTGACATTTTATCTTTTCTTAGATATTGCTATAAAAATCAATGTTATCTCCTTCAGCTAACTGAACTATCGCTTTTTTATATCCACCAACTTTAGCCTGAACAACACCATTTTTAGTATATTTAGACTTTCTTTGCATTGGATAATTCATAGTTCTAACACTTTCAATTGCAACACCATAAACTTCTTCTATGGCGTTTTTAATTTCAAGTTTGTTCGCTTTTTTATCAACTACAAATGCATAACGATTAAATAATTCGCTATCACTTGTTGCTTTTTCTGTTATAATAGGTTTAATTAAAATACTCATTTGGTTACCTATTTAGTTAAATTAGTTTCAATTCCTTCTAAAGAACTTTCGGAAATAATAATTTTATTTGCATTTAACAATTCGTAAGTGCTTAATCCTGAATTCATTACAGTTTTAACACTTTTTAAATTGCGCGATGACAAATATACATTATTATTTGGTTCAGCCAACACAAATAATGATTTTTTGTTTTCTACTCCTAAAGCCTTTAAAACATTAGTAATATTTTTTGTTTTTGGAGTTTCAAAATTGAAATCTTCAACCACTAAAATATTGTTATCTTTTGCTTGAATACTCAAGGCTGATCTCCGTGCTAATCTTTTTAAATTTTTATTTAATTTAAAAGAATAATCTTTAGGTCTTGGTCCAAAAACTCGACCACCACCTCTAAATATAGGAGATTTAATACTACCTGCTCTAGCAGTACCAGTACCTTTTTGTTTTTTAATTTTTCGAGTACTACCTGAAATATCGGCTCTTTCTTTAGCTTTATGAGTTCCTTGTCGTTTATTAGCTAAATATTGCTTTACATCTAAATAAACGGCATGATTATTTGGCTCAATACTATATACAGTATCAGAAAGTTCAACTTTTCTTCCTGTATCTTTTCCTTGTATGTCTAAAACTGCTACTTTCATTATTTCTGAATAATTACATAAGCGTTTTTATGACCAGGAACTGCTCCTTTAACCACAAGTAGATTCTTTTCTGGAACTACTTTTAAAACTCTTAAATTTTGAACTGTAACTTTATTTCCTCCCATTCTTCCTGCCATTCGCATTCCTTTGAATACTCTAGCTGGATAAGATGCTGCTCCAATTGATCCTGGCGCTCTTAAACGGTTATGTTGACCGTGAGTTGCTTGGCCTACACCAGCAAATCCGTGACGTTTTACTACACCTTGAAAACCTTTTCCTTTAGAAGTTGCTGAAACATCAACAAATTCTCCTTCAGTAAAAAGTTCAACGGTTATTTGATCTCCTAATTTGTGTTCCTCATCAAAACTTTGAAATTCGATAACTTTTCTTTTAGCAGTGGTTCCGGCCTTTTTAAAGTGACCATCTAAAGCTTTATTTGAGCTTTTTGCTTTTTTGTCATCGAAACCAAGTTGAAGGGCTTTATACCCATCTACTTCTTCGGTTCTGACTTGGGTAACTACACAAGGACCTGCTTCTATAACGGTACATGGTATGTTTTTACCACTTTCGTCATATAAACTGGTCATTCCGATTTTTCTTCCTATTAACCCAGACATGTTTATTTATTAATTAATTATTATTCTATTTTTATTCAAAAAAACAGGGTTAAAATACTTCAACCCTGAATGTATTTTTACGTTTTTCCTTCGTCAATCGCTCCGGACAAGTCACCGAAATATCAATTTCGATGTTTAAAGTACTTAAACTTTAATTTCTACTTCAACACCACTTGGCAATTCCAATTTCATTAAAGCATCAATTGTTTTTGATGAAGAACTATAAATGTCTAATAAACGTTTATAAGCACTTAATTGAAATTGTTCTCTAGATTTTTTATTTACATGCGGAGAACGTAACACAGTAAAAATCTTTTTATGAGTTGGTAAAGGAATTGGTCCATTTACAACTGCCCCTGTACTTTTAACCGTTTTAACGATTTTTTCAGCAGATTTATCTACTAAATTGTAATCGTACGATTTTAATTTTATTCTAATTTTTTGACTCATCGTTAATAATTTAGAGATTAACCTTTTGCTTTTGCTATTACTTCTTCAGCTATATTTGATGGCGTTTCAGCATAATGTGAAAATTCCATTGATGATGTAGCTCTACCAGAAGACAATGTTCTTAATGTGGTAACATAACCAAACATTTCAGATAAAGGAACTGTTGCTTTTACAACTTTAGCTCCTGATCTATCATCCATTGCAGTTACTTGTCCTCTTCTACGATTTAAATCACCTACAATATCTCCCATGTTTTCTTCAGGAGTTACAACATCAATTTTCATTATTGGCTCAAGAATTACGG
>JASFZG010000035.1:0-5819 GCA_046055745.1 Flavobacteriaceae bacterium
ATCATTCCTGGTAAGTATAATAAGGCTGCAAAAAGAAGTCCCATAGAAAGTACTAATGCTGTGGTTGTTCTTCTTTTTCCTTTGTAAAGAGTTGTTAAGATAATTCCTAAAAACGTTAATACGTTTACAACTACAAGGTAATCCAATCCTCTAGGGATTTCTAGGAATTTTCTTCCTTCCCAGATATTAAAGTGGAATCCTATTATTGCAGCAACACCTACCAATGCAAGTGTAATTAACTGAACATAAGCTAATTTTACGCTTACTAATTCGTGTTGTGCTTCTTCAGGAATAATATAATAGGCTGCACCCATAAAACCGGATAATAGCCAAACTACTAATAGATTAAGGTGAACTGCTTTTGCTGTGTTGAATGGGATAATTTCGTGTAAACCGTCAAATCCCGCGTGTGCAAAGCCCATAATAAAGCCATATACAAGTTGAAGCACAAACAACAACATTGATAAGGCAAAGAACCAATAGGCTACTTTTTGTGATTTATATTTCATAATTTTATTTTATAAGTTAGTTTTTGTCTTTTGCTAATGGAGAAACAACCGTTTCAAAACCA
Organism: Flavobacteriaceae bacterium; assembly: GCA_046055745.1. Taxonomy (GTDB): domain Bacteria; phylum Bacteroidota; class Bacteroidia; order Flavobacteriales; family Flavobacteriaceae; genus Marifrigoribacter. Next base: position 572 of record JASFZG010000035.1, read on the forward strand.
TTAAGGTCTATTTTTCCTATCCAGTCGAAAAAAGCAACTAAATCCTCTGCTTCATCTTTAGAGAATCCATAAGCAATCATTTTTCTTCCATTAGGAGCCCAAGAATTTCGGCTACCATCTGCGTTATACTTTGGAGTCATAAGAACGGCTTTGATGTATCCTTCTCCTTTACGGTCAATAACTTTAGTAAGTTCTGGCGCATAATAACCGCCTTCTCCTAATAAAGTATGACAGCCCATACAGTTGTTGGAATCCCATAAATTTTTACCCCGAACTACTTGCTCGGTAATGTTTTCATAATTTGTCTGATCTTGCGCTTCGCCTAAAGAGTACACCGTAAGCCCAATAAATACTAGGAATGTGACTAGCGTACCTCCGAGAAAAAAAGCGCGTGCTTGTTTTTTTGATAGCATATGATTAGTTTTTAATTTATTAAAATAAGACTAAAAGGTCTTTAATAGGTCAAAAATAAATAAAGGATGTACTTCAAAATATGATATATGTCATATTTCGATGAATTAACTCACACATATCCTTATATTTGCAGCCCCTAAAAAAAGGGAATAAAATTATGACTGAATCAGGAAAAATAGAATTAATGGCACCAGCAGGTAGCTTTGAATCATTACAAGCTGCTATCACCAACGGTGCTGATTCTGTGTATTTTGGAGTGGATCAACTTAATATGAGAGCTCGTGCGAGTATTAATTTTACGATTGAAGACCTTCCAGAAATCGTAAGACGTTGCGAAGAAAGAAACGTTCGTACTTATCTTACTTTAAATACAATTATCTACGATCACGATTTAACCATTATAAAAACCTTGTTGAATGCTGCTAAAGAAGCAAATATTACTGCGGTGATTGTGATGGATCAAGCAGTGATTTCTTATGCTCGTCAGATTGGGATGGAAATTCATATTTCTACACAAATCAACATTACCAATATTGAAACGGTAAAGTTCTATGCAATGTTTGCCGATACGATGGTGATGAGTAGAGAATTAAGCCTTCGACAAGTAAAAAATATTTGTGAGCAAATTGAAAAAGAACAAATAAAAGGACCAGCAGGAGAGCTAGTTGAAATAGAAATATTTGGACACGGAGCTTTATGTATGGCGGTTTCTGGAAAATGTTATATGAGCTTACATGCTTATAATTCTTCCGCAAATAGAGGAGCTTGTAAACAAAATTGCAGAAAAAAATACACCGTTATCGATCAAGATACAGGAATTGAAATGGAGTTAGACAACGAATACATAATGTCTCCTCAAGATTTATGTACCTTGGATTTTCTAGATCAAGTAATAGACACCGGAATTAAAGTTTTAAAAATCGAAGGTCGTGGTCGTGCTCCAGAATATGTTGCAAAAGTAATCGCCACTTATAGAGAAGCAATTGATGCTTATTATGAAGATGATTTTACCAAAGAAAAGGTGAAAGATTGGATGACTGAACTGAGTAAAGTATATAATCGTGGTTTTTGGAGTGGTTATTATTTAGGTCAGAAGCTAGGAGAATGGAGCGATGTGGACGGAAGTAAAGCAACCCAAAAGAAATTATATTTAGGAAAAGGAATGCATTACTTTCCGAAGAGCAAAATTGGCGAGTTTAAAATTGAAGCTTTTGATTTAAACATTGGCGATACCATTTTAGTTACAGGACCAACTACGGGAGTAGAAGAATTTGAGCTTACTGAAATGATGGTAAATGACCTAGTTTCTGAAACAGCTAAAAAAGGAGATTCGGTTACCATACCATTGGAATTTAGAATCCGTCCTTCCGATAAATTGTATAAAATTGTGTTGACGGAAGAGCCTGTTTCATAATATTTTATAAAGCAATAAAAACACCCCTATAGTCCCTCAAGGGGATAAACAAAATATGGTAGTAATAACCCTTCAAAGAAACAAGTGCATTGGCTGCAATTACTGCGTGGAATTTGCTCCTGCACAGTTTCAGATGTCTAAAAAAGACGGGAAGTCTGTATTGTTACATTCTACAGATAAAAAAGGGTTTCATACCATAAAATCTCAAGATCATACCATTTTAGATTCTTGTGAAAAAGCAGCTGAATCTTGTCCTGTTAAGATTATTGTTGTGAAGAATGTTTAGATTTTATAAACTTTATAAAGGTTAATTCTTTTATTAAAAAAACCATAGAGATAGGATCCGTTATTGCTAAGTACTGTTTTAGCTATATGATCTTTATCATCCTTAAAAAAAGACTTCATCATTTCGAAAGGGTTATCAGGAATTCTTCCTCCAATGTGAGTAAAATCATTATTAAACAAGCCCGTAATTCTGACCGATTTAGTTTTGGTGTATCCATTATAGGAATAGGTCATAGAGTTAAAAGCTGAAGCTACAATTACACCACCAACCACACCACCAACTAAAGCTCCTGCAAACACATAACCTGCTCCGTTAGAACCTTCGGTGATCCCTCCCAAAGTCACTTGGTAAGCTCCGTTGTGCCTATAAACAGAAATACCAGCACGATATTGAGCAACTTTTCTTAAAAACTGGTTGGTTTTATCCAATTCTCTATGTTTTTTGAAGTCGCCTCCTTCAAGTATTATTTGTGAGTTTTTAAAATCGATAGGAGCGTTTTTACTAGCGGAATATTCTTTAATAATATTTTTTGTAGCTAAATCTGTTATTTGAATATTTAACTTTTTAGAGCTTGTAATTATCTGAAATAAATTATTTTCATAAACATAACTATTGGATTTTACTCCAATCATAGAGGTTTCGTATTCTGGATGAACAAATTTATCAACGGAATAGGAAAAGTCTGTGAGGTTGATATTAATTAAAAATGTAAACTCATTATAAACATCAGACGTTATAGAAACATTGTTTTTATCAACATATAACTTTACTAATTCTGAAGTTGCTTCAATAGAATTTGGAACATTATTATTAATCTGTACTGTTTTTTTAATAAAGTCATATAGTTTTACTGGGCGTTCCCTTCTGCCTAAAAAATCATCTTTTCTAAAAATAATTTCATTTCGTTTGAAAGAAAAACCGTCTGTAAAAGTGTAAATATTAAATTGATTTTTGTTTATTGGTCTTGAAATTAAATAGAAAGAACTATTTGTACTTACAGCTTCTATATAATCTTCTCCTTTTAATTTAAAATCTATTTCTTTAACTTGACTAACGTTATTATTAAAATCAAAGATTAAAACACCATAACTCCTGTCGTTGTTTGTGTTCATAAAAAGGGTAATGACTCCATCTTTAACCTGATACCCAATAAATTCTTTGTATTTAGCTGGTAAATCTTCTGAAAATACTTTGTCAATTAATTGAAAATTTTCATCATATAAATACCCTTTAATCAAGTTGCTTTCTTCTAAAAAAAAAACAATATTTCCTGTTTCAGAATTGACTACATTAAAAGATTGAAACACCTTAGAATCTGAAGTGATAGAAATAATTTCTTCTTGTGAAGATGCCTTTTGATTGAAAAAAAAGATTGCTATTACGAAAAAAAAGTATCTCATTTTAATAGAATTTACTAGTTATCTGTAAAGTTAAAAATTTTATACACTTGATTTTCTAAATCAAAATAACCAAAATACAATGTATTATTGTGGAGAAAAATATTAATAGCATCTTCGTGTTTTAAATGATCTTCAAATTCTTCTATTTTATCAAAAACGTTCTCTTTTATTGCTCCTTTTTGGTGTTCAAATTGCTCATTGAAAAGTGACTTTATATATGTAGATTTAGTTGAAGAGTAATTACCGTAACTTACATATGTCATGTTGGGAGGTGAAATACTAACAGTTCCAGATGATGTCATCGTCATAGCTCCGCCTCCTGTCATCATCACTCCGCCACCACCGCCAGAGGATATTTCTTTAGTTCCTCCAAGAGTAATTTGATAATTAGCACCTATTTTATATGCAGAAATCCCCAAATTACCTGCTGTAATTTTTCTTAAATATTTAGCGGTAACTTCCATTTCTCTTTTTCCACCCAAAGGGGATGCAGTCTTTTCTTGTATTATTGGAGTGTTTTTTATGGTAATTGGAGCACCAATATTAATTGCATGTTTTTTTATTAAACCTCCTGTTTCAAAATTTCTAACAGAAAACACCATTTTGTCGTTAGAGCTTTGTATCTGAAAGAAAAGGTTATTGAAAATATATGAATTGCTTTTTTTAAAGAGATGTTTAGGGTCTTTGTCTTTATATATTTTCCTTTTGGAAAGCTCAAAACTATTCAAGTCTAATGTGAAAATTAGCGTATAATTATTAAAATTATCAAAAGTGAAAATTAAGGAATTGTTATCAGAATACAATTTATTTAGTTCCGAGGTAGTCTCAATAGAATTAGGGTTTTTGTTATCAATCTTCGTTAATTGAATGAGTTTACCTTGTAAAATAGATGATTTTAATTTTTGATCATCATCTGGGTCATTTTTTTGAAGAAGTAAATTATATAATGAAATATTATTTTCAAATGGTATTATTGTTTTACTAAAGGTATCGTTTATTAACTCTCTAATAATTAAATCACTACTATTTTTAGTGATTGTAAGTAAAAAAAATCTATTATTTAAAGACAATGACTTAACATATTCTTCTTTTTTTAATACCAAATCAATTTCAAAAGTATTGGAGCTTTGAGTATTAAAATCATAATTAATTATAGCATATTTTTTATTAGATTTATTAGTAAAGACCAGTCGGTAGTTTTTGTCTTTTACAGTATAGCCAATAAAGTTGTTAAATGATTTTTTTAAAGATTTAACTTTTAATTCCCTCTTTTTATTAAAGGCTGAATCTAACAAATAAGCATACAATATTTTATGTTCGCCAATGAGAATACTTAATTCTCCTGTTTCATGATTTGAAAAAGAATAAGAATCTTTATTTTTAAATGATGGTGAAAATTCTGTATTTTTTATTTTAAAAATTTCTTTTTGAGCAATGCTAAAAGTGGTAATCGAAACAAAAAATAAGATGAATATGAAATATTTCATTTGGATATTATTAACTTATCGAAGCTCCATTTTTCACATCTTCCACATCTGGATTTAAAAACACTAATTGACCATCTGGAGTTTCCGTCATTAAAATCATTCCTTCACTTTCAACACCTCGCAATGCTCTTGGGGCTAAATTAACTAGAATAGTTACTTTTTTTCCAATCACTTCTTCTGGAGTGAAACTTTCAGCGATTCCAGAAACAATAGTTCTCACATCGATTCCTGTATCTACTTTTAAGAC
>JASFZG010000036.1:0-4360 GCA_046055745.1 Flavobacteriaceae bacterium
ATTTTGGTCATTAAATTGGCATAAATAGCAACCGCTTTAGGTTTTTTTTTCTCAATGAAATCTAATTGTTCTTTTTGATTTGAAAAAGTAGCATCAAACAAATGGTTTTCAATTTTTTGTTCATTCAAATACCCAGAAACATATAATAATCCCAGCGGAGCATAAGGCTTCATTATTTTAGCCTCCAAAGGATCTTCGTGTAAATAATATGCGTGGGTTAGGATGATACTCATATTACAAAGATCGCAAAGTTTTTTACCATTAAGAAATTAAGAATCATATTGCATTTTTTATTAAAAACCTTAATGGTTAAGATTTTTGAAAGATAATCAAAAAATGATCAGAATATTTAGCCCAAAAACTACTCGACAACCATTTTTCTTTCCAAATCAATAATTTTAGCCACCATTTTTTATTTGTAAAAAAAGGCTCTAGATAAGAAGGTGGAATTGCAATTCCAATGGGTTTTGTTATTATTGTTTTGTAATTATTAGAAGCTAAAGACACGAGTTCTTTCGGGTTATAATACCAAGTAGGGACTTGTACTCCTTCTACATTAGCATATACAAATTCGTCGGTGTTTCTTCTTTTTGCTTTTTTAAAATCTCCTTTTATTGAAAAGTAAAACCGTTCCCACCAACATAATTTTGGCATAATCACCAAAGCCATTTCTCCTTTCGGATTTAATAAATTTTCAGAAACAGAAAAAAAATGGGCAATCTCATTTTTAGACAAACAATTAAAACCTCCAAAATTTGAAAATATCAAATCAAACTTTTTAATAAAAATTTCTGAAGTGATTTTAGTAATATCTAATTGTTGAAACGTAAGGTTTTTGTGTTGGTGTTTTTCTTTAGCAACTTTAATCATTTCTTCAGAAATATCGGTTGCAAGAACTTGATGGCCTAATTTGGCTAAATAGTTTGCATCTTCTCCAGTTCCACAATTAAGTTCTAAAATAGTAAGGTTTTTTTCTGAAAGAATGTATTTATTCAGAAAATGAAAGACACGACTGCGTTGTGCCTTTCCTATTTCAGAATAGGTAAAAACAGCATCGTAGTTTTTTGCGTGTTTATCGAAATTAGTTGTCATTTGTATTTCACTATTAAGAAGTTAAGTCTTAATGGTTTTATTTTGTATGCTCCATTTTATCCAAAATCACCCGATCCAGCATCGAACTAGGCATATAATAAAAATATAAAAGCATCGATCGTAATTTACTCCCAGAAACCGAAAAAGGATTCTTAAAAAACTGTTTGTAATTAGCTGCCGCTTGACTCTTTCTATATTCTTTATGAACGTAGCGATGTAGTTTTTTGTAGTATTCTGAATTGAAAGTCCCTTGAAACATCATCGCCAAATCATCAGAATCTGTCCAATTTGCTTTTCCTTTAAAATCATCTTTTACCATTTCGTAAAATCGAGTTCCAGGTAAAGGATACGAAACTGAAATTCCAATATTATCAGGTTGTAATTCTTTAATCATCGAAACTGTTTTGGCAATATCTTCTTTGGTTTCGCCTAAATAACCAAACTGAATAAAAAAGGCAACTTGTATTTTTTTTTGTTTTAATAACCGAGTGGCATCATAGATTTGAGAAAGCTGTGTTCCTTTATCCATCGCATCTAAAATCTTTTGCGAACCACTTTCAGCTCCTACCCAAACTTCTTTTAATCCACTTTCAGCCAAAGCATCAATGGTGTCTTCTTTTAATAATAAATCTACCCGACTTTGTATTATATATTCAATCGTAAGATTACCTTTTTTCAATTTAGTATTAAAATTCTGAACCCAATTTGGCTTTAATCCAAAAATATCATCACACATCCAAAAGTTAGTTACCCCGTAATTTTCTTTTAAATACGAAATATGTTTGGTGATATATTCTGGAGAATGCGAGTTATACCTAACCCCATAAATAGGCTTAGCACACCAATTACATTTATAAGGACAACCTCGTGTGGTTGCCATATTCAACGTAAATTTCTTACCTCGTTCTGCCCACACTTTTTTATAAGCATCTACGTCGACCAAATCCCAAGCAGGCATAGGTAATTCATCCAAGTCTTTTAAAACTTCTCGTTTTGAAGTGGTGATAAACTCAGATTCTTTTTTGTAAACAATTCCTTTTAAATCGAAAGTATCCTCCTTGTTTTTGATTTTAGAAACTAAGTCTTTTAAAGTTAGTTCTCCTTCGCCTAAAATGATAAAATCAGCTCCTTCGTCTAAGTATTTTTGATAATGGTCGGTACTGTCTGAAGAATTTATAATTACTGTACAATTATATTTTTTTCCAATAGAAATCATTTCAAAAGCAGCCTCTCGCATATTGGTCAAACACATTTTGGTGAGGTAGTTAAAACCATCATCATAAATGACTAAAAAGGAAGGTTTTTGTTGTTGGATTTCCGCTTCAATTTCAGAAGAGCTACTTCGTAAATTGGTGTCGAAAAGGGAAACAGAACACCCGTTTTCTCTCATTAAAGAAGCCGCGTAAATCGTTCCTAATGGTGGATACGGAGTTTTATTAGCCCATTGTTTTTTGTCTAATGGATAATAATAGGAATGTGAAAAAAGTATATCAAGCATGTTCTTTTGCTAAATGAATATTGTGTTTTTCTTTTAGCTCATCGTATTTTTCGTTAAGACGTTCAATCACTTTTCTTTGGAAATTTAAAGGGTGATGTTTAGAAACTGTTTTTGTAGATTTTAAAGCCACATTAAACTGTTTGTCCTCTAATTTATTAAACTTAACTTTCCACTTTTTATAAGTAATTTTTAAGAATAATGAGTCTATCCAATCCCCTAGTTTTGTGTTTAAAACACCTTCAATAGCTTTTGTGAATATTGGTTTTTCAACAGGATTTAGTTTTGATAATCCTTCAGCAACTGTTTTGTTTGGTAAAAATGAATTCACCCATTTATTTTGTTCGTAAAAGCTATGAAAACTTCCGTTTCCATACATTGGTAACATGGTGGTTAACTCAGTAGCTGTGAAACGATTTTTCTCTTCAATTTCTAATGAATTGGTGCTGATAAAATAGTTAACACAGAAATATTTTTTAGAATTCAGCAAGAATATTTTTTTATAAAGAATAAGTAATGTTCTGGCAATCCAAAGCCTTTTAGGGGAAGTGATAATGAAGAAATCAATATCGCCATCATCATCATAATAACCTTTTGAAAGGGATCCCGAAATCCCAACACCTTCCACATAAGGGAATTTGGAAATAAAACGAGAAACATTATTGGCTTTTTCCTGAATATCTTTCGCCATTTGGTTACCTGAAAGCCTTCTTTTTACCAAGGATACGTCATTTTCAAAAAGATAGAATTCATCTATTTTGTAAATTACCTTTTCGCTAACCAAATTGTCTAATTCTTCTTTAATTTGTTGCTTTGAAGCTACTTCAGAAAAGACATAAATTTCCTCTTCAGTGAGTGGATACTGAAACAAGGAGAAATACAATAAAGGTTTTAAAAGTTTCAAGTTTTATTTATTTGTCTTAATTCTGAAGGGTTAAGTTAAAATATACTCGCAAAATAAGCATAAAAAGCTGTTATTTATGTAACAGTTATCACAACTTTAACCCTATGTTAATGTGCTTCCAACCAATTTTCACCCAATCCTAATTCTACATCTAAATTCACAGAAAGTTTAAAAGCATTTTCCATTTCAGATTTAATCATAGGTTTTAGTTGCTCTAATTCAGGTTTGTAAATATCAAAAACCAATTCATCATGAACCTGAAGCAACATCTTACTTTTATAATTTCCTTCTTCAAATTTCTTATAAAGATTGATCATTGCAATTTTAATAATATCTGCAGCCGATCCTTGAATAGGTGCATTTACTGCGTTTCTTTCAGCAGCTCCTCGCACAATAGCATTAGACGTATTAATAGAGTTTAAGTAACGACGTCTGCCTAAAACTGTTTGCACATAACCGTTTTCACGAGCAAAATTCACTTGTGCACTCATATAATTTTTAAGCTTAGGATAGCTTTCATAATAGGTTTCTATCAGTTCTTTTGCTTCGGAACGAGACAGATCTGTTTGATTACTCAATCCAAAAGCGGAAACTCCGTAGATAATTCCGAAGTTCACTTTTTTTGCATTACTACGTTGCTCTTTGGTGACTTCACTTAAAGGAACATCAAATACTTTAGCCGCGGTAGAAGCGTGAATGTCTTCCCCGTTTTTAAAAGCTTCAATCATATTCTCTTCTTCACTCAAAGCTGCAATAATTCGTAATTCTATCTGCGAATAATCGGCCGCCAATAAAATATAATCTTCATTTCTAGGGACAAAAGCTTTTCTAACTTGACGACCACGCTCAGTACGAATAGGTATATTTTG
>JASFZG010000037.1:0-8921 GCA_046055745.1 Flavobacteriaceae bacterium
ATTAAACCACGAAATTTGTAGGACAAATGTATTGTCTGTTCAAATTTGGTCACTGAGTGGAGCCGAAGTGACGAAGTGCCGAAGTAAACACGAACAGACATTAATTCAAATAAAATGAAAATTCAAGGTCAGATTGTCGATATTCAAAACAGAAGAATTTACAAAGGAGAAATTACTGTTGAAAACGGAAAAATTAATTCCATCATCGAAAAAAACCACGAGGTAGAAACCTATATTTTACCAGGTTTTGTTGATGCACATATTCATATTGAAAGCTCGATGTTAGTGCCTTCAGAATTTGCAAAACTGGCAGTTACTCACGGAACTGTTGCTACGGTTTCCGATCCTCATGAAATTGCCAATGTTTTGGGAATTGAAGGAGTTGAATTTATGATTGAAAACGGAAATAAAGTCCCTTTTAAATTCAATTTTGGAGCGCCATCCTGTGTTCCTGCTACCAGTTTTGAATCGGCTGGTGCAGTGATAGATTCAGAAGGAATTAAATATTTACTTCAGAAACCTGAAATAAAATACTTGGCAGAAATGATGAACTATCCAGGTGTTTTATTCAACGATGATGAAGTGATGAAAAAAATTGCTTGGGCAAAACATTTTAACAAACCCGTTGATGGTCATGCTCCTGGGCTTCGAGGAGATGATATTACCAAATATATTTCGGCTGGAATCACCACCGATCACGAATGTTTTACTTATGATGAAGGATTGGAAAAACTTCAAAAAGGAATGAAAGTTTTAATTAGAGAAGGTTCGGCAGCCAAGAATTTTGAGGCTTTAATTCCGTTACTTCCAGAACACTATGAAAACATTATGTTTTGTAGTGATGACAAGCATCCTGACGATTTAATTGTTGATCATATTAATAAACTATGTGCGAGAGCGATTGAAAAAGGAAATGATCTATTTCATGTTTTACAAGCGGCTTGTATCAATCCTGTAAAGCATTATAATCTAGATGTTGGACTGCTTCAAAAAGGAGATGATGCCGATTTTATTGTCGTTGAAGATTTAATAGACTTTAAAGCAATCAAGACTTATATCAACGGAGAAACTGTTTATGAAAATGGAATTTCAAAAATAAATCATGTCGAGTTTGAAGTACTCAACAACTTCAACTGTAACAGAAAAGAAATAGCAGATTTTAAATTCCCTTCCACTTCAAAAAAGATAAGAGTTATTGAAGCTTTAGAGGGAGAATTAGTCACTAATGAATTAATTGAAGACAGTTTGATCATCGATGGCAATTTGGTTTCAAACACCAAAATTGATGTTTTAAAAATGACGGTTGTCAATCGGTATCAGGATCAAAAACCTGCGATTGCATTTATTAAAAACTTCGGATTAAAAGAAGGTGCCATTGCTTCTTCCGTTGGTCACGATTCACATAATATCATTGCGGTAGGAGTTTCAGATGAAGCGATTTGTAAAGCCGTAAATTTATTAGTGGAAAATAAAGGTGGAATTTGTGCAGTATCCGCTTCCGAAGAAAAAATAGTTTCGCTGCCTGTAGCAGGAATAATGAGCGATAAAGATGGAATGACTATCGGAAAGCAATATGCGGAATTAGACCAAATGGCAAAACAAATGGGAGCAACTTTACACGCTCCATATATGACGCTTTCGTTTATGGCTTTGTTGGTGATTCCGAGTTTAAAATTAAGCGATAAAGGCTTGTTTGATGGAAGTAAATTTGAGTTTACTTCGGTTGAAGTTTAATGAAATAAAAAGACCTGCTAGGTTTTGAAAACCTAGCAGGTCTATATTATATAAAAGTAATTGACTTCTCTTCGGCACTTCGACTTCGCTCAGTGACCACAATCGACAAAAATCTATTATTATTTTATTCTAAAGCACCAAGGTATCTTTCAGAATCCAAAGCTGCCATACAACCTGTTCCTGCTGCAGTAACGGCTTGACGGTATTCTTTATCTTGTACATCACCACAAGCAAAAACTCCTGGTAAGTTTGTTTTGGTAGATTTTCCTTTCGTAATTAAATATCCTGTATCGTCCATATCCAACACACCTTTAAATAAATCTGTGTTAGGTTTATGACCAATCGCGATAAATACTCCGGTAACTTCAACTACCTGCTTATCTCCCGTTTGGTTGTTTTTAACTCGAACTCCTTCCACTACACTTTCTCCTAAAACTTCATCAATTTCAGAATTATACATTACGGTAAGATTAGGAGTTTTTTCAACTCTTGCTTGCATTGCTTTGGAAGCACGCATATAGTCTTTACGAACTAATAAAGTAACCGATTTACATATATTAGAAAGGTAAGTAGCTTCTTCTGCAGCAGTATCTCCTGCTCCAACTACAATCACATCTTGTCCTTTATAAAAGAAACCATCACAAGTAGCACAAGCCGAAACTCCACCTCCAATAAGGCGTTGTTCGCTTTCCAATCCTAAATATTTTGCAGTTGCTCCAGTTGAAATTATCACCGTTTCTGCTTCAATTTGTTTTGAACCATCCACAGTAACTTTATGAATCCCTCCTGCTTCTTCACTAAATTCAATAGCAGTAACAACTCCAAAACGAACTTCAGTTCCAAAACGTTCTGCTTGTTTTTTTAAGTCTTCCATCATTACATTTCCATCGGTTCCATCTGGATACCCTGGAAAATTATCAACTTCAGTAGTCGTTGTTAACTGACCACCCATTTGCATTCCTGTATAAACAACTGGTTTTAATTCGGCTCTAGAAGCGTAAATCGCTGCTGTATAACCCGCAGGTCCAGAACCTACTATTAAACATTTTATTTTTTCTACTGTATCTGACATAATAATTTATCTTTAAATTTCCGAAAACAAAGGTACTATTTTAAACAAATTTAAAAGACTAATTAGTATGGAGTTTTACTATCCAATTATTAGCTTTTCTTATTCGTTAAATATGTCTAAAAATGAACTTTTAAATAGTCAATATTAATTCTAAATCCTTACTTTTATTTTTTGAAAACTCAATACCTTTTTAATCATATGAGTAATTACCATATCAAACATCTTGAAGAATATTTTAAAGTATATCGAAAATCGGTTAGAGAACCTGAATTATTTTGGGAAGAAATAGCCGAAGAGCATTTTTTATGGCGAAAACGTTGGAACAAAGTACTTTCTTGGGATTTCAATAAACCTGAAGTAAAGTGGTTTGAAGGTGCAAAATTGAATATTACTGAAAACTGTATTGATCGCCATTTGGTAACTAAAGGAGATAAAACAGCTATTTTGTTTGAACCCAATAATCCTGATGAAGAAGCACAACACATTTCGTATAATGAACTTTATAAAAAAGTAAATCAGTTTGCAAATGTGCTAAAAGACGAAGGAATTAAAAAAGGAGATCGGGTTTGTATTTACCTTCCTATGATTCCTGAATTGGTGGTTTCAGTATTGGCTTGTGCCCGTATTGGTGCGATTCATTCTGTTGTTTTTGCAGGATTTTCTTCCACAGCATTATCAACAAGAATTAACGATAGTGATTGTAAAATGGTGATTACTTCCGATGGTTCCTTCCGAGGAGCAAAAGCCATCGATTTAAAAGGAATTGTAGATGAAGCTTTGGAAGATTGCCCTAATGTAAATTCGGTTTTGGTCGCCAAACGAATTTATTCAGAAATCAATATGAAAGCAGATCGTGATAAATGGCTTCAACCTCTATTGGATAATGCTTCAGAAAATTGTGAACCTACTTTAATGGATGCCGAAGATCCTTTGTTTATTTTGTACACTTCGGGTTCTACCGGAAAGCCAAAAGGGATGGTTCATACCACGGCGGGCTATATGGTTTATACGGCGCATACTTTTAAAAATATGTTTCAGTACACCGAGGACGATGTATATTGGTGTACAGCGGATATTGGCTGGATTACAGGGCATAGTTATATAGTTTACGGCCCTTTGGCGAATGGCGCAACCACGGTAATGTTTGAAGGAGTGCCGAGTTATCCTGACTTCGGAAGGTTTTGGGATATCATTCAGAAGCATAAAGTAAACCAATTTTATACGGCACCAACTGCCATTAGAGCTTTGGCAAAAGAGAAATTAGACTTTGTTGAAAAATACGATTTATCATCACTAAAAGTAATCGGATCTGTAGGTGAACCCATTAATGAAGACGCTTGGCATTGGTACAACGATAATATCGGAAAGCGTAAAAGTCCTGTTATCGATACTTGGTGGCAAACTGAAACTGGTGGAATTATGATTTCTCCAATTCCGTATGTAACACCAACGATTCCGACCTATGCGACACTTCCGTTTATTGGAATTCAGCCTTCTATTATGGATGAATTTGGAAATGAATTAAAAGGAAATCAGGTAGAAGGAAGATTGTGTATTAAATTTCCGTGGCCTTCGATTGCTAGAACAATTTGGGGCGATCATCAACGCTATAAAGAAACCTATTTTACCACTTATAAAGATAATTATTTTACTGGCGATGGTGCCTTACGTGATGCGACAGGTTATTACCGAATTACCGGAAGAGTAGACGATGTGATTATTGTTTCGGGACATAATTTAGGAACAGCGCCTATTGAAGATGCCATCAACGAACATCCAGCAGTTGCCGAATCTGCGATTGTAGGATTTCCTCACGATATTAAAGGAAATGCTTTGTACGGTTATATCGTTTTAAAAGATGTGGGTGAATCTAGGCTTCACGAAAATCTTCGGAAAGAAATTAATCAAGTAATTACCGAACATATTGGCCCGATTGCTAAATTGGATAAAATTCAGTTTACGGAAGGGTTACCAAAAACCAGAAGCGGAAAAATAATGCGTAGAATTCTCAGAAAAATTGCTGGTGGCGATACTAGTAATTTAGGTGACACTTCTACTTTATTGAATCCTGAAGTGGTTGCAGATATTATCGAGAAGAAATTATAAACTATTATGAAAAACATAATTTTATCCTGTCTATTGCTAACTATTACAATAAATACTATGTCACAAAACAACTTATCAGAATCTATTTATGATATTAAAATTAATAAACTAAATGGAGAACCACTTGAATTATCAACTTATAAAGACAAGTATTTATTATTTGTCAATGTAGCTTCAGAATGTGGTTTTACTGGACAATATGAAGGGTTGCAAAAGCTATATGACACCCATAAAGATAAGCTTATGGTGATTGGCATTCCTTGTAATCAGTTTGGAAATCAAGAGCCTGGAAATTCAGAAGAAATACAAACTTTTTGTCAAGCAAATTATGGAGTTACCTTTGTAATGACTGAAAAGGTTGATGTAAAAGGAGAAAATCAACACCCATTATATCAATGGTTGACCGATAAATCTAAAAATGGAAAAACGAGTACTTCTGTAAAATGGAATTTTCAAAAATACCTTATTGAACCCAATGGTAAATTTATTGATTATTATTATTCAATGACCAAACCATTGAGCTCTAAAATTACAAAGCATTTAAAATAGTTTAATTAATCATCACTATTACCTTTTATTTCCTTTAAAAATGAAATTAGATTTTATAGACAATATCAATGAATTTGGAGAAAATGTTGTTAGACTTTACGACTTTGATAAAGAGGATGCAATCAAATTAAGAGATTTGATTATAAATACCATTGTGGAAAGAAAGCAACGATTAGATTTATCAAAAATAGATTTTATAGAAAGCCGAAATTGCAATTTAATTCTAGGGCTTTTTAAAACCGATGAGGGAATATTAAGCAGCGACAACGAGACATTTTATTGTGCTTTAACTATAGATAACTATTTAACTATGCTTAAATTAATGGAGCCTTTCTGCTTAAATAATACAAAGGGCTATCAATATTTATACGATATTGATAACCCAACAGATTTCTTATTTTCACCGGCTGGAACTTGGTGAAAAATTTAGTTGTTATTAATTCGAACGTCAATTCCTATTACGTTTAAGTCTTCTTGAAGAATTACTTTTATCAGAATTATTTTTAATTAAAGTCCAAATAGTTTTGAGTTCGCCACAACATCATCTTTTATTTTTCCAGAAATAGCAGAACTAATAGTTGAGCTACCAGAATCTTCAACTCCACGACAAGAAATACAACTATGAGTAGCTTTTAATACCACACCTACATTTTCAGTTTTAAGTAAATTTTTCAAATCTTGATGAATTTGTTTTGTTAATCGTTCTTGCACTTGTGGACGCTTTGCATAATAGTTTGTCAACCGATGTAATTTCGATAAACCAATTACATATTCATTTGGGATGTAAGCAATATTGGCAATTCCTACAATAGGAACAAAGTGATGTTCACAAAAAGAAGTAAACGGAATATTTAATTCTAATAATGGACTGTTGTACTTATAGGTATTTTTAAACAATGTGATATCAGGTCTATTTTTAGGGTTGAGTCCACTAAAAACTTCATTAATATACATTTTTGCAATTCGATTTGGAGTTTCCTTTATGCTATCATCTTTTAGGTCAAGTCCTATAATATGAAGAATTTCTTCAAATTTTTGTCTGATTAGTTGAATTTTTACTTCATCATCAAAAGCAAATGCATCTTTATGCAAAGGATTTTCAATAGGAATATTTGTTATATTCTTATTTTCAATAGTAAATGATTCTGTATTGTTTCCGTTAATTTTCATAGCGATTTATATGTTAATTATAAGTTTTAGATAGGTACTTTTAAAAAAGGTTACAAAATTTTGTAACTATTTTAATGTATCTTCATCTAAGGTTAAAACCGTACTATATGGAAGCTATAAATATTAATGATTTCAATAATTATAAAATAACTGAATCAGAAATAATCAACCGAATCATTTCAGGAGAGAAGGAACTTTTTGAAATTCTTTTAAGAAGAAACAATCAAAAATTATATCGTATTATTAGAGGTTATATTAATGATATTCAGGAAATTGAAGACATTATGCAAAACACCTATATCAAGGCTTTTGAAAAATTGTATCAATTTAAGCATCAATCAGAATTTTCAACTTGGCTCATTAGAATTGGTATTAATGAAGCATTATTTAGATTAAAGGAAAAATCAAAAATATATTCAATAAATAATCAGACCTCCAATTTTGATAATAATCGCATTTTAGAAATTCCAGATATGACTCAATTAAACGCAGAAAACAAAATTATCGCTCACGAAGCCAAACAACTATTGGAATATCTTATTGATTCTTTAG
The DNA here is from genome assembly GCA_046055745.1 of Flavobacteriaceae bacterium. Lineage (GTDB taxonomy): Bacteria > Bacteroidota > Bacteroidia > Flavobacteriales > Flavobacteriaceae > Marifrigoribacter. The sequence continues at coordinate 7,184 of JASFZG010000037.1, forward strand.
AGTCAAAATATAAAGTAGTTTATATAATGAAAGAGGTTGAAGGAATGAAAATCAAAGATATTTCGGATTGTTTAAATTTATCTATTTCAAATGTAAAAGTTCGTCTACATAGAGCTAAAAACATGCTTAAAGAAAAATTTAATGAGTCTACATCTCAAAAGGGAATATTTGAATTTGGTAATAGCCGATGTGACCGTATAACAGAACGGGTAATGGCTGTGATTTTATAAGAAATAAAATTCCTTCTTTTTAGTCTTTCATCTCTCTCTCTTTTCTTTTAACACCTCTTTTGTAACCTTTTTTGAAGTTTTATATCTAAAGACTATAAACAATATAAAACAACAAAAATGAAAACCATTAAAAAATCAACCAATCAAATTTTCGCAATATTAATTATTGCTATTTTCTCAAACATTTCCGCAATAGCTCAGGATAAAGTTACACTAACAGATCCCGAAGTTGCCTCTGTAGCAGTAGTTGCCAATCAGATAGACATTAGTTATGCTGAAATTGCTTTAAAAAAATCCAAGAACAAAGAGATTCTTGCTTTTGCAAACCGAATGGTAACAGATCACAGTGCTGTTATAAAACAAGCTGTTGCATTAGTAACAAAATTAAGCGTTACTCCAAAAGATAATGCGGTTAGTCAGTCATTAAATGAAGGGGCAGAAAAAACTAAAAAAATGCTTAATAATGCCAGTGCTAAAGATTTCGATAAATTATACATCGATAATGAAGTGGCTTATCATAAAGCAGTAATTGGTGCAATTGAAGGATTGCTTATCCCAGAATCTGATAACAAAGAATTAAAAGGATTATTAGAAGATGTTTTACCTGCATTACAAGCACATTTAAAGCATGCGGAAATGGTGCAAAGTAAATTATAATGAAGCGCTTTATTAAAAGTATAGTAGTCCTTTGCATTTTGATTTTTGGAATCAACAATACTATATTCTCTCAAAATTCTCCAACGACGCATACTGTTCTTATAAAGAAAATGAAATTCATTCCTGAAGTATTGAATGTTAAAAAGGGTGATACAGTGGTTTGGATTAATAAAGATTTTTTTCCGCACGACGTATCAAAATACGATGACAATGCTTGGCATTCATCACCACTTGACAAAGGTGAATCTTGGTCTAAAGTCGTGACCGAAACAGAAGAATATTATTGCTCTCTTCATGTAGTGATGAGAGGAAAAATAATTTTAACTAATTAAATAATATATAGATTATGAAAACATTAAAAATCAATCATACATTTTTATTTCTTGCTATTAGCTTACTATTTATACAATGTAAAGATGATGATAATTATACTCCAGAAGTTGCATTAAACATTCCTGATCCTATAGAACTTAATCTTAATGAAGCAAAAGTAGCTGAAGGAAAAGAAACTTTTCGTTTTGATACTTTTGGCGACGAAGCACTTTGGACAGACGTACTAAAGTTAGATAAAGCCACTTTAGGAGAAACTAATGGTGGTTTTGGACCTGGATTAAGTCCAAACACTGCTTTAAGCATTGGACTTAAAGTAGATGCAGAAGCCTTACCACAGGAAATTGTAGATGGAATATCTAATGGATCAATAGATTTAAATGATCCTTTAACTACTGTGGCACTTTTAAGTCTTGATGCCGTAGTTGGCGTTAAAGGAACCTTTGATAATGACGGAAATATGATTGCGATGGGAATAACCTGCGCTTTATGTCATTCTACGGTAGACGATTCTTTTGCTC
>JASFZG010000038.1:0-20604 GCA_046055745.1 Flavobacteriaceae bacterium
CTTAATTAATGGAGTAAGAGGAAAAGGATTGTTAAATGCTATTTTAATCAACGATACCGAAGAAAGTGAAACCGCTTGGAACCTTTGTTTAAAACTTCGTGATAATGGATTGTTAGCAAAACCAACTCACGGTAATATTATTCGTTTTGCTCCGCCATTAGTTATGACTGAGGAGCAAATTATGGATTGTGTTTCAATCATTGAAAAAACAATTACAGAGTTTGAAAAAGCTTAGTAGGGTGAATTAGTATATAAGTGTTTAATTAATACAGTATTAGTGCAGTATTAAAATGAAACATAAAGTAAACACTTTTGCTAAGTGTCCCTAAAAAGAAACATTTTATAATATAAAAAAGACCGTTATTTAATTAAAAATAACGGTCTTTTTATTGGTAAATATTTATAATTTTAATGCTTCATTAAAGTAGTATTAACTTTAATTTCTACATCAGTCCAGGTTTTACTGATACCGTCATCACCTTTATGAAGATCTAAACAAACCTTATTTAATGCTTCAAGGGCGTCTAATGCATTCCAATCTTCTAAATTCATAGTTCCTTTAAAACTTACATTGTTATTAGAAATATCAAATTTAAAAGGAATCGTATGCACCGTATCATTCATCGTGATTGTAATTTCACAACTTTCTTCAGTCATTGCAATTTTTCCTTTTAAAAGTTCGGTATTTAACATAGCCCCAAAAAAGGAAGCTTTTAGTTTTCCGTCGCGTTCTTCATTTTTTGAAAAAAGACTACTTACTGGTATAGAAAATTCTAAGCCATTTAGTGCCTCAATAGGAGTTTCTCCCATTTTCTTTTCAAAATTAATGGTTTGAAAAACTCCAGATACAGGCTTTTTTTCTGTGGTTTTAAAAGCAGTCCAATTCACTTCTGTTTTTTCTGGATTAACCATATAGGATACCTCTGTGGTAATTTCTGTCGTTTCAGTTTCTTTGGTAACTTCCTTCTTTTCATCTTTGCAAGAAGTGAAAGTAATTAATGTAATTGTGATTAGTGTGAATGCTAATTTTTTCATGTTGTTTTTAGTTTGATAAGATTATTAGTTTTGCAAATATAGTTTTCTAAATAAATTATTCTTTAATATTAAATGATTTAGTTTTTTTGAAAGGGGACAATTCTAATTGTTCCATTTCAGCTTTATAAGATTTCCAATCTTGATTAAAAAATGAATTAGTCTCTTTTAAAACAGATTCTAACTGAACTTTAACTTGTGATAACAAAGTTGTTTCAGTTTCAGTCATACCTTCTGGCCTGCTTCCCGAATACCTGCTAGCCAAACGAATTCGCTGCATTATAGAAACCACAGAACTACTTGTAATCCCTTGACGTTCATCTTTTTTACCAATATATAAATCGATGAGTGAGTCGGACTTCTTTATCACTTCCTTACTTAATTTTAGCTGTTCTTTGAATTTTTCTTTGTCTTCATCGGTCATTTCCTTTTTAAACTTTTCAGCAGTATTCTTACTTTCTACTAACTGTTTCACTGCATTTGCTGCTGTTTGTGTTAGTAATTCAATTTCCTTTTGAATCCGATATTTATCATTAATTGCTTTTTCTGAAACTTCTAATCTTGGATCATTTTCAACAGTTATCTTGTTTTCTGAAGTTTCTTCCATATAATTCATCACCAATTTATAAGTGCCAGGTTTTACTGAAACACCACTAGGTTCATTTTTGCGTTCTTTAATTTTCCGAGAAGGACGGTCAACACCAGCTTCATTCATATACCATTGCCAAGTGTAAATTCCAGTACTGTCAGGTATTTTCTTTTTAAGACTTCTAATCAATCGATCTCCATCATATATTTTTAAATACAAAGAATCTTTGTGTTTTCCAGTGGTATCTTCTTTTTCTGAAGATTCTTCCTCTTTGTTTTCTTCTGTATTCTCATCTTCTTTCTCATCATCTTCAACTTCTTCTGAAGTATTCTGGAAGTAATATTTAATCAAAGCTCCATATTCTCTATTCTCACCATTAAACAAAGCGTCACCTCCAAATCGACTTCCGGTAGGTTGCTGATAAGAAGCCTGGTAAGCTGTTGGAGTGTCAAATAAAACTACTTCCGATGTCAATAAATCAACATTTTTCGCCATAGCTCTTAACGGACGAATATCATCCAATACCCAAGCAGCACGACCAAAAGTTCCAATCACCAAATCGTTTTCGCGTTCTTGAATTACCAAATCTTTCACCGAAACCGTTGGGAAACCGTTGGTCCATTTAATCCAATCGGTGCCTCCATTTATGGAAACATACAAACCATCATCGGTTCCTAAAAACAATAAATTCTTTTCAATAGGATCTTCTACAATACATAATGCGTAACTCAATACATTGTTTTTATCGACAAAACGATACCAAGTTTTTCCGTAGTTTTCCGTTTTATAAACATAAGGTTCGTAATTAAATCTTCGATAATCGTTGGCAACTAACAAAGCTTCTCCTTTATTTTTATTAGAAGCTTTAATCTGAACAATCCAACTTCCTTTTGGTAATCCTGGAACATCAGAAACATCAGCCCAAGATTCGCCTCCATTTCTTGTAATATGAACTCGTCCATCATCCGTTCCAACCCAAAGTACATTCTGTTCAATAGGAGAGGGCTCAATTACTAAAATCGTAGTGTGATTTTCTGCTCCTGTGGTATCCATCGTAATTCCGCCACTTTCATCTTGTTTTTGTTTTTCAGGATCGTTGGTGGTTAAATCTTCTGAAATGATTTTCCAAGTTAATCCCTTATCGGTTGATTTATGTACAAATTGACTTCCGAAGTAAAGCGTACTATTATCAAAAGGATCAATATTTATTGCAGCATTCCAATTAAAACGAAGCTTCACTTCAGGGTCTGGATGAATAGGCCGAACGGTATAGTTATTTCCTGTTTTCCAATCGTAACGACTTACATAACCCTGCTGACTCATACTCCAACCATAACGACTGTCATCGCGATCTGGAACCACATCAAAACCATCACCAAACGAAATTTCTTGCCAATAATCATTTCTAATTCCTTGCGAACGCCAAACATAAGCAGGACCTCGCCAACTTCCGTTGTCTTGCATTCCTCCATATACATTATACGGATATTCATTATCTACCGAAATATGATAGAATTGTGCTACCGGAAGATTTCCTATAAAACGCCACGTTTTTCCACCGTCGTAAGTGATATTCATACCTCCATCATTACCGTCGATCATAAAATCACCGTTGGTTGGATGAATCCACCAAGCGTGATGATCTGGATGAACTCCATTATCAACACCATAAGCAGGCATTAATTGATGGAAGTTTTTTCCGCCATCTTCCGAAACATTCACATAGGTGTAAACAGAATACACTCTGTTTTCATTTTGAGGATCTACAAAAATATCGCTGTAATAGAAAGGACGATTTCCAATATCATCTTTATCATTTACTTTTTTAAAATTGAAACCACCATCGATACTTTTATACAGGGCATTTTTTTTGGACTCAATTAACGCATAAACAATATTAGGTTTGTTGTTAGCAATTGCTAGACCAATTCTTCCTAAATTTCCTTTTGGTAGTCCGTCTTTATCAGTTCGTTCTTCCCAAGTATCACCTCCGTTATGAGTAATGAAAATTCCTGAACCCTCACCACCAGAATTAAAAAACCAAGGATCACGTTTGTGTTCCCACATTGCAACAATTAATTTATTAGGATTTGTAGGATCCATCACCATATCTGCAACACCTGTTTTGTTGTTGGCAAAAAGTATTTTATTCCAAGTTTTTCCACCATCTACAGTTTTAAAAACACCACGCTCTGGATGTTCTCCCCAAGGTGAACCAATTGCTCCCACGTAAATTACATCTGGATTGGTCGGGTCTATAATAATACGATGTATATGACGCGTGTTTTCCAATCCCATTAAATCCCAGTTTTTTCCACCATCCAAAGATCGATAGACTCCATAACCTCCATTTAGACTGTTTCTAGGATTTCCTTCACCAGTTCCCACCCAAATCACAGACGGATTGGATTGCTGAATTGCCAAAGCTCCGATTGAAGCAGTTGCCTCGTTTTCGAATATTGGGTTCCAAGTAATTCCTCCACTTTCAGATTTCCAAAGTCCACCAGAAGCAGTTCCAACGTACATCACTTCAGGATTACTCAACACCACATCAATGGCAGTAACACGACCAGACATTCCTCCTGGTCCAATGTTTCGGGGTTTCATATCTTTTAACATGTCCATCGAAAAATCTTGAGCGGAAAGCGATATTGCTATAAAAAAAAGGAATAAGGAAAGGGATTTCTTCATTTTGGTTGGTTTTATAATAATTTCTAAAGTTAATAAAATGAATGAAGGAATAAATTTAAAATGAAATTTTAACAATTTCTATAACAAACTAGAAGTCGCTTTAATCAATAATAGTATTCCACTAATCACCATAATTATTATTACCAGTTTTCTGAAAGTACTACTCTTCATTTTGGAAAGAAGTTTTTTGCCAATTAGGTTTCCGAAAGTAGCACCAATTCCGAGCGTGATTCCGTAGATCCATAGTTCTGTAGTTAATAATCCGAAGAAAGTGTAACTACTTATTTGTGCAATTCCGAGGAAGAAAGAATTGGCTGCTTTTGTGCCTACTAACTCTTCTTTTGTAATTCCTGCGTTGAGGTAAAACGGATTTAAAACAGGCCCCATTCCACCCGTAAAAGTTCCAACAATTGAAACGATAAATCCTAATGGAATAAAATACCAAAGTTTCACTGAGAAAGATTGTTCCTTCTTTCCGAAGCGATATTGAAAAAAGGTGCTTATTAAAAATAAAGCCACAATAATCTGAAGCCAAGCAATTTTAATGGAGGAAAAAAAATAAGCAGCAATTACAGCACCTAACATTGCTGATGGAACATAATACCAAAATACTTTCCAGACGATGTTTTTCCAAAAAATAATAATTCTTGAAGGTCGACTAATGAATGCTCCTAAATTAATTATCGGAGCTGTTTTGGTGCTTTCAATCAAAAGATTTAAAAATGGAATTAACATCAATGCGCCACCACCACCACTTATAGTTGAAATAGAGAAAGAAATTAACCCAGCAAAAAAGATAATGATGAGGTAAAGGGTATCGATGTTAGAAAATGCTTCGGTCATAATTTATGACCCTAAAGATAGCTTTCTAAACGTCACTATCCAACAAATCGGTTACCACATGATAACGAGGATCTTCAATGGAGGTTTCAATAATATCTTTAAACATTGGGCTTGCTTTTAATAATATCATCTGACATTCAGGGCTTAAATGCGTTAATTTAACCTTTTTTCCTAAAGCCAAATATTTGTTAGTTACTCCTTGTAAAGCTTCAATACCTGAGTGATCACCAACTTTAGATTCAATAAAGTCTATTTCAATAGTATCAGGATCTTCATTAAAATCGAACTTTCCATTAAATGATTGTGAAGAACCAAAAAACAAAGGCCCCCAGATTTCATATACTTTAGTTCCGTTTTCTTTAATACGTTTACGAGCACGAATCATTGTAGCATTTTGCCAAGAGAACACTAAAGCTGACATAATAACTCCCACAATAACGGCAACGGCTAAATCTTGCCAAACGGTAACTGCCGAAACAGTAATTAAGACAATGGCATCAGCTAAAGGGATTTTATGAAGAATTCTAAAACTACTCCAAGCAAAAGTTCCTACAACTACCATAAACATTACACCTACTAAGGCTGCAATAGGAATTCGTTCAATTAAAGGAGCACCAAAAAGTACAAATCCTAATAATGCCATTGCTGCTACAATTCCAGAAAGTCTTCCTCGACCACCAGAATTTACATTGATAATTGATTGCCCAATCATCGCACAACCACCCATTCCACCAAACAATCCGTTTAAAATATTAGCACCACCTTGTGCTACACATTCGCGATTTCCAGAACCACGAGTTTCAGTCATATCATCTATTAAATTTAAGGTCATTAAGGATTCGATTAATCCTACTGCTGCTAATAAAACTGCTGTAGATAATATCAATCCCCAGTTTCCTGCTAACGTATCAAATAGCCCAAAAATTTGCGTTTGAAATTCTGGCAATGAACCTTGTAATCCATCACCACCACCATCGGCAATAAACGATCCCACGGTACTCACGCCAACATCACCAAAGATGGTAATTGCTGCAACCACAATAATTGCAACTAAAGCAGCGGGAACTTTTTTGGTAACCTTCGGAAGTAAATACATAATCGCCATCGTCAATCCAACAAAACCAAGCATAATCCATAAGTTGGAACCTTGCATCCATTCCATTTCGCCGTTTACTTTTTCTTTAAAGAGTCCTAATTGTGAGAGAAAAATAACGATTGCGAGTCCGTTTACAAATCCCATCATTACTGAATGCGGAATTAAACGTACAAATTTTCCCAATCGTAAAACACCTGCAGAAATCTGAATCACACCCACAAACAGCAACGTAATAAACAACCATTGAAGTCCTAAGTTTTCAATAGGCGTTTCTAATGCAACACCGACTTCATTTCCTTTTTGTATTAAATGCACCATTACAACAGCCATCGCACCGGTAGCTCCCGAAATCATTCCAGGGCGACCACCAAAAATTGCGGTTACAATTCCCATCATAAAAGCTCCGTATAATCCTACTAAAGGATCAATCCCTGCAACAAATGCAAAGGCTACTGCTTCAGGAACTAAAGCAAGGGCAACTGTTAATCCAGAAAGGATATCGTCTTTTGGATTGAAAGTGAAATTTTTAAGTAATCGTTGCATTTCGGTTTTGTTTAAAGCGGGCAAAGATATACTTTTTATATAGAAGAAAATTTTTAATAATAAGCCTGGATATTATTTTCTCACTTCTGTAGGAATAGATATATTTATCCTTCAATTTAAGCAAATAAATAATATGGGTTTCTTCGGTTCTGATGAAAATAAATGGGAATTAATTTACTTTAAAGTTTATAATAAAAAAGATTCACTTCAGTATGGAAGAAGGCGAAATCGTGTGGTCTATGACGAAAGTGAGTTGACGCATTTATTTTTTGAAGTATCCCTTCATAATAGAATGTATAAGAAGGAAAACTGGAAAGATACCTTAACCTTTAGGGTTGAGAATTTAAATACAAATAAGCTTGTAATCGAATTTGAAGAAGAATTTGAAATTAATAAAAATAAATCAGAGCATGAGCTTAGTCACGGCTATGGAAATAAAAACGGTGGTTTTTGGAAAAAAGGATATTATAAGGTGACCGCTTCATTTGGAAATGTTGAAATTGGATTCACCCATTTTTATGTTTTTGACAAGGGGGTTCCAACCATAGGAAGCAATCCGTATTTTAATATTTATGGTTTTAAACTGCATGCTAAACCTAGTAAAGAAACTAAGGAACAACGAGATAAAAGAACTTACTACTCAACCTTTAATGAAGAAGATTTAACTTATCTAGGAGTTGAAATATCTCTTGAGCCTAATAATAAAAAAGGACTTTATCCTACTCAAATTATGCTTTATATCAACAATGTTGATGGAGTGCAAAAAGCAATATTCGATACCGAGCCTTATACTATGGAAGCTTCGAAAGGGAGTCAGAAATTTTCAACCAATTTTGGAGTTGAAGATGGGTCTTTCTGGGTAAAAGGCACTTACCAAATATTTGTCCATTTTATGGATGTGTTAGTTGGGGTGACCGAATTTAAAGTTTCCAATAATAACCTTCATTTTAATGGAGAAAATATGCTGGTTGAAATGTCCCCAAGTGGAGCTTCAGCCACCAGAAAAGCTGTAAAAATTATTTCAAACATTTCATTTGAAGAAGCTAAACAAGAATTAGACGAACTTATTGGACTTGAAAAAGTAAAGAAAGAAGTGGATGAATTAGCAACCTTCCTTCAGTTTGTAAAAATAAGAGCCGAAAAAGGAATTGAAGATAAAGCTGTCAATTCTAATTATTTAATATTTACAGGAAACCCAGGAACAGGAAAGACGACCGTAGCCAAAATGCTTGGTAAAATTTATAAAAGCCTTGGGGTATTATCTTCAGGACATTTGGTAGAGGTTGGTAGAGCAGAATTAATTGCAGAATTTATTGGACAAACAGCACCAAAAGTTAAGAAAGTGATAGAGCAGGCGAGAGGTGGTGTTTTATTTGTCGATGAAGCATATGCACTAGCTAGAAAGGGAGAAAGTGAAAAAGATTATGGTAAAGAAGCAATTGAGGTTTTAATGAAAGAAATGAGTGACGGTGAAGGTGATTTAGTCATTATTTTTGCGGGATATCCTACCGAAATGAATGATTTTGAAGATTCTAATCCGGGAATAAAATCGAGAATAAGTCAGCGTATTCATTTTGATGATTATACACCTAAAGAATTGTTTGATATATCGTTGTATGCAGCTAATAAAAAGAATGTTTCCGTAAGTAAAGATGCGCAGAAACTACTTCAGGAAAAATTATATGAAGTATACCGTACTCGTGATAACGACTTCGGAAATGCACGTTATGTATTTAGTGTGATTCAGGAAGCGAAAACTGAATTAGCGATGCGTACGATGAAAAATAAAAAATTTAAGGAACTTTCTAAAGAAGAACTTTCATTAATTACATTGGAAGATATATCTGAACAATTTGAAACCGAAAATTCAACAGTAATTGATATTCCTATTGACGAACGATTATTAGAAGAATCACTTGCTGAGTTGAATCAATTAATAGGATTAACTTTTGTAAAACAAGAGATATTTGAAGTTATTAAATTGGTGAAATACTATCGAAAAATCAGAAAAGATTTCCGAAAAGATTTCTCTTTGCATAAAGTGTTTACGGGAAATCCAGGGACAGGAAAAACTACAATGGCTCGTATTTTAGTAAAAATTTACAAGGCTTTAGGTATTTTGGAAAGAGGTCATTTGGTGGAAGTGGATCGAAGTGAATTAGTGGCTGGTTATACTGGCCAAACCGCAACTAAAACCGAAGCTATAATTAATTCTGCAATGGGTGGAATGCTTTTTATTGATGAAGCTTATAGTTTGGTAACCCATGGAGATAGTTTTGGTGAAGAGGCTATTGAAACGCTACTGAAACGAATGGAAGATGATAGAGGAAAGTTCACGGTGGTAGCCGCAGGTTATACCAACCAGATGAAACAATTTTTAGATTCAAACCCAGGGTTAAATTCTCGTTTTGATCGTATTTGGAATTTCCAAGATTACACGGTTCAAGAACTTTTAGGAATAGCAGAATTAATGTTTTTAAAAGAAGACCTTCAAATGAACGAGGAAGCCGAAGCTATTTTTATTGAAAAATTAGCTGAAATGAAGAATACAGAAGGTACTAACTTCGGAAACGCTAGATCGGTTAGAAGAATAGTAGATGAAGTGAAGAAGAACCAATTACTAAGAATGGCAGAAAAGGAATCCGAAACCATTTCACAAAAAGAGATAGAAACGGTAAAGGCTATTGATTTTGAGAATTTAAGTCAGTCAAAAATTAAAGGAATCTCTCGACCTACTTTGGGCTTTAAGTAGATATAAAAAAAAGTTGAGTTTAAACTCAACTTTTTTTATAGAAACCTAAATGATTAATTCTTTTTATATCTTATTTTTCCTAATTCTATACCAATTGCAGTTCTAGCAAGCATAGTAAATATCAAAGCTCCCATAGCCCAAATACCGAGTGTTACACCTATTTCTACTCCAGTAGGTGTGTATTCTGCTATTTTTCCGTAAGGTCCTGGAATAAAACCAGGAACTATTAATCCAAAACCTTTTTCTATCCAAATAGCTATAAATAGCAAGAAGCAAGCGGAGAATAATATTTTAAAATTATTACGAAACTTATGAAACGTTAGAGTAATTGTTGCTATAATATTCATAGTAATGGAAGTCCAAATCCAAGGAACTAATGCATTTTTACCATCTAAACCAAAAAATAAATAATAAGCAGACTCACTATGATGTGTCGGTGCATAAAATTCTTTAAACAGTTCTGAGAATAGCATAATTAAATTAATTTGTGCTGCAACTGTAATAACCAATGCTAATTTTTTAATTGTTTTATCTGGAATATTAAATTCTGTATGAGATCGTATAACAGCTAATACTAGAATAATTAAAGCAGGTCCTGCCGCAAAAGCAGATGCTAAAAAGCGAGGGCCTAATAATGCATTATTCCAAAATGGTTTTGCTTGTAATCCTTGGTATAAAAATGCGGTAACTAAGTGAATTCCAACGGCCCAAAAGACAGATATTAATGCACCCGGAACATAAATACTTTCTTTTGCTTTTTTACCTTGATAGTGCCTAAATAAAATATATAAAGGAATGGTAATATTAATAAGTAAGTAGCCATTAAGAGCAATAACATCCCAAGTTAGCATAGAATTAGGGAAGTTAAATACACCAATTCCAGGAATCATATGCCAAAGTACAGCAGGACCTCCCATATCGGCAACAACAAATGCTAAACACATAAACAAGGCAGCTACAGCTACACCTTCACCTATCAAAACGGCTTGTTTAAAATCCATATCTTTTAAAACATAGGTTGGCATTACCAACATAACTGCAGCAGCAGCGACTCCGACCAAAAAGGTGAAATTAGAAATGTACAACCCCCAACTAACTCTATCGGTCATTCCGGTAGCACTTAAACCTTCTTTAATCTGAATAGAATAACAATACATTCCCACCAACATAATAAATGTAAGAAAGGCCATCCAAATATGGTATTTTTTAGACCCGTGAGTAATTCTATCAAGACTGTCTTTAACTAAACTTATAAATACTTTCATTTTCTTTTAACTATAATAGTCATTGTTAATCCATAAAATACCAGAACTTAGGCTCCGTACCTAAATCTTCTTTAAGTCTAAAAACTTTTTTATTTTCCAATACCCAGCGTATTGTACTATCTGGATCCAATAGGTTTCCAAATATTCTTGCACCTGTTGGACAAGCTTCTACACAAGCGGGATTTTTCCCAGCTCTAGATCTTTGAACACAAAAAGTACATTTTTCCATTACGCCTTTTTTACGCATTCGGTTGCCTAAATAATGTTGGTCTTTATTAACCTCTTCTTCAGGAACTTCAGGAGTACTCCAGTTAAAACGTCTTCCGTCGTAAGGACAAGCAGCCATACAATATCGACATCCCACACACCAATCGTAATCTATTACCACTAAACCGTCATCTTCTCGCCAAGTAGCTTGAACAGGACAAACTTCTACACAAGGAGGATTGTCACAATGAAAACATTGAGTGCCCATATAAAAATGCCCTTCAGCAGGAACTTCATGATAATAATTATCATCGGCTTCATTAAAATTTAAACCTTGACCGTCTTTCATTTCATGAATCCGAATGTATTGCATTTGTGAATTTCTATCTTGGTTATTTTCTTCAACACAAGCCGAAACACAATCCATATATCCCTGACATTTTGAAATATTAAAGGCATAACCAAATAACACATCATCTTCCGCATTTTTTGAAGACATGCTAATATTCTTTCCAGTTCTTATTTGGTAAGAACGAACCAATCTATCTACGGTAGCGTTTTTTTCTTCATCGGTCATTAATTTATAATTTCCTTTGAATTGTTCTTCCCATTCTATTTGTGATTTCTCTTTCGACTCATCTCCTGCAACTACACTACAAGAAGTACTTACAGCACCAGCACCTATTAATAAACTTGCCGTTAGTTTTTTAAAGGCGGTTCGTCTGTCCATTTGAACTTCAAAAACTTGATCAAAACCATCTTTCTTTCTTTCTTCTCCTATGGAAGCTTCTACTGCTCCATCAAAAAATTCTTGGTTGTTTAGATTCTCGTTGGTATTTGAATTACAGCCCCCAGAATCATTTCCACAATGACAAGAATGTGTTTCTTGCTTCTTGCGAGAATTTAAATTTAAAGAAAACCATTTTTTTATATTATTACTCATTGTTTGTTTTTTTATACCAAAATGGTGTTCTATTTACGTTCGTTTTCATATTCTGTATTAAATCTGTCAGGATATCTCGACTCAAAATGAGGATCGTGAGGGTTATGGCAATTAACACAAGTGTTGGATAACCTTGGAGGTGCCCAACCACCTAAACGCTTTCCGTGAGCACCGCCTTTCCAATCTTGAAATTGTTTGGAGTGACATTGGCTGCAAACCAAATAACTATTATTGAAGTCGATAGTTGAATCGGTCAACGATTTTAAATTGTCCATATCGTTACCATTATGGCAAGTTGCACAATTCATGGTATTTTCATTAGCGTGTTTTATACTAATATCCCAATGTGCTTTTTTACCGCTTCGACCGTCATTTAATTCAGCTAAAGATTTAGTATGACACTCGGTACAATTGTATGATTTAATCTGACTTTTTCTTTCAGGAATTAAAAAAGTATGATCCCCTTCAGTGATTTCAATAGTTTTAATTTCACTAATATAACTTTCAGAAGAAATCGAAATCCCATGATAATTTTCACTTTCAACTTCAATTCTTTCAATCACATTATGGTAACTATCTTTATGATCTTTACAAGATGACATTAGCAATGCTATTGTAAAAATGTACCCTATTAATTTTAAAGTAGTTTGCATATTAATTTCCTCTGTTAAAAATTAGATTGTTCATAGCATCATTATTTGTTGGAACATGACATTGTCTGCAATTTACTCGCTCTGGGTGTAAAACACGTATCTCTTTAGGAGCACTAGGTCCAGCGTGACAAGACAAACAATTTTCTCTCATCTGAATCTGATGTGGAATCATTGGAGGGCTAGTCAATAACGCATTGTTAATTCCTGTTTTTGGTGCTGATTTTTTAACAAAAAAGTTTTCTTTAAAATAACCTTTCGTTTTCTGAACCACATGACATTGTCTACAATTTACCATTTCAGGATGTGGAGTTACAGGCGCATAAGCATTTAATTTTTGCACAAATCCTCCGTTGTCGTGACATTTTAAACAAGAATTATCTCCAATAGTTCCATCGTCTTTTATATCATGCGGAATATATGGAGGAGCTCCTGGAAACGCACGATTGTTATAATAAGTTGCTAAACTGCGTTCGTGATTTGCATCGATGGGCATATTAGCATAGTCTAATGCAAATTCTGATCTTTTAAAAACGCCTTCTTCTGAAGGGATTAGAGCAGTAGAATTATCAAAAGAAGTTGGTATATATGCTTCTTCTAATCCTTGATAATAGCTATAGTTCCAAATGCCAATAAAAGCAGCAAAAAGAAGTACAAAAAGTGATATGATTCCTAGCCTTTTCATAATTACGCTTTTTCAATTTTAACGGCACATTTTTTATAATCTGGTTCTTTTGAAATAGGACAGAAGGCATCGAGAGTAACATCGTTAATCATCATGTTTTCATCAAAAAACGGCACAAATACTTGTCCTTTTGTAGGCATTCCTCTTTCATTTATAGAAGCAGGAAGAATACAAGTACCTCTTCGAGAAGTTACTTTAATATTTTCTCCATTTGTAATACTCATTTTTTTAGCATCGTCTGGATGTAACTCTACATATGCATGAGGCGCTGCTTTGTGTAAAACAGGAATCCTACGAGTCATTGAACCCGTATGCCAATGCTCAATAATACGTCCAGTATTCAACCAGAATGGGTATTCATTATCTGGGCTTTCTGCAGCAGGTTCATAAGGGCGTTGCCAAATAACCGCTTTACCATCAGGTTTCCCGTAAAAATGAAAATCTTCACCATTAGTACAAGCAGGATCGTATTTTGAATTGAAACGCCATTGAGTAGATTTTCCATTTACATAAGGCCAAATAGCTCCAGACTGTTCTTTTAAAACCTCTAAAGGTGCCATACCGTGTTTTGCACCTTCGTGAAATTGTCTGTATTCATTAAAAATTTCCTCTACGTGACCTTCTTTTGTATATGGAAATAAATTTCCATAGCCCATACGTTTTGCAACTTCGATTGTCATCCAAGCATCGTCCATGGTTTCACCTGGACCATCTACCATTTTTTGCCAATATTGAGTTCTTCTTTCTGAATTTCCATACAATCCACCCTTTTCAATATGCCAAGAAGCTGGTAATATAACATCTGCTACATCTGAAGTAGGAGTAGGGAACACATCTGAAACCACTACAAAACAAGATTCTTTTTTCATTCCTTCGGTGTAACGTCCTACTTTTGGTAAGGAAACCATAGGATTAGTTACTTGTGTCCATATAAATTTAATGTCACCTCTATCTACTGCTCTAAACATTTCGGTGGCATGATAGGTTGGTTTTGAAGGGATTTGCTCATAAGGAACTTTCCATATTTTTGCAGCTAAACGCCTGTGTTTCTCATTCATCACAACACCTTTAGGAAGCTTATGTGTAAAAGTCCCTACCTCTCTTGCGGTTCCGCAAGCGGATGGTTGGCCAGTTAGAGAGAAGGGACCATTACCAGGTTGTGATATTTTTCCTGTTAGTAAATGAATGTTATAAACAAGGTTATTTATCCAAGTACCTCTAGTGTGTTGGTTCATTCCCATACACCAATAGGAAACCACTTTTTTGTTTGGATCACCATAAATGGTTGCTAAATACTTAATATCTTTTACAGATACTTTTGAATATTTTGCAACTTTTTCAGGGGTGTAATCTTCTAAAAACTCTTTGTATTCTTCAAATGAAATAGGAGATGGCTTGTCTTTAAATTTGAATTTATCTTCCGTTCCATAACCAATATTAGTAAGTCCTTTGCTGAAATTACAGTGCTTTTTAACAAATGATTTATTGACCCAACCGTTATTGATAATCTCATAACAAATAGCATTTGCCACCGCCAAATCTGTTTGAGGTTCAAATAAAATAGATTTATTAGCAGCGATACTTGAACGAGAGGTTCTTGTTGAAAAATCAACAATTTTAGCACCTCTTCTATTTTTTTGCTCCAACATTCTGGAGAAAAGAACAGGATGCATTTCTGCCATGTTATTTCCCCAAGTAATAAAATAATCTGCGTGGTCTATATCTTCATAGCAACCCATTGGTTCATCTGCACCAAATGTGGTTAAGAAGCCAGTAACAGCACTTGCCATACAAAGCCTAGCATTACAATCTAAATTATTGGTTCCAATTGCACCTTTCATTAATTTTGAAGCTACATAACCTTCAGGAATAGTCGATTGACCAGAAGTGTACATCGCAACAGCATCTTTACCATGTTTATCTATGGTTTGTTTCATTTTACTAGCAACCAAGTCCAATGCTTCATTAATAGGTGTTTTTACGTAAGTGTCATTTTTCTTTACCAAAGCGTGTGTAAGTCTATCTTTGGCATCAATACACATAATCTGATGGTATCCTTTAACACAAAGTAACCCTTTGTTCACGGAGCTATTAGGATCTCCTTTTACGGCAACTGCTTTTCCGTTTTCTACACCTACAAGTATTCCACAACCTACACCACAAAAACGACAAGGGCCTTTTTTCCAATCTAATTTTTCGTTATTAGGAATGCCTTTTTCTTGCTCTTCAGCAAAAATAATTCCTGGAAACATAGTAGCTGCGGCTGTCATAGCGGATAACATTGCCATTTTTTTAATAAAATCTCTTCTAGTATTGATAGCGGCACTCATATTAATTATTTTTAGGTGTATTAAATCCAGAAACTAGGGAAAGCATTTTTAGGCTTTCGATAGCATCAATTTTTTCTTTTAAAATAAGATCTTCTTCTAATGTTTCGGTATCGGTAACAACGATTAGTAACTCTTCATTTTCTGAAGGAGTTACTTCGCAATTATCAAAAGCTTGTAGCGCTTCGATTAATGCTTTTTTGTTTCCTTCTATAGGATAGGCTAAATAACTTTTAATAGGCATAATTATAATTATGTAACAAATGTTACACAAATATAAAAATTGAAAAATGACTTATGTCAGTTTTTTAATAAAATTGAAAAAAATTATTTTTTTGAAATATAACCCGATGAAATTAAATCTTCTTTTGAAGAAATTGAATGACTTATTCCATCTTTTAATAGGATGTTTTTTGAAGTAATGTTGAGTACATCTTCATAATAATGGTCAGTGATAATAATGCCTTTATGTTGTTGAAGTTCAATTAATAATTCACTAATTTTTGCTTTATATAATGGGTCAATCATAGAAAAAGGTTCGTCGAAAAGCAGAAAATCTCTTTCTAAATTTCCTATTAATAAAACTTGAAAATATCGCAACTGACCAATAGATAATTCACTTACTTTTTTTGAAGTGATTAATGCTATTTGTGAATCGTAAAAAATACAGTCTTGTTTTTCTTGACTAGGAAAATAAATAGGAACTATATCTCTCACTCTACTATTTCTTGGTAAAAAGGAATGTTGAGGTAAATAAGCTATCTTCTTTTTAGGAATTAGTTTCAGAGGGTTTACAGAAACATTATCTAAACGTAGGTCAATTTCGGTAGCTTTTAATGTTCCGAAAATAAGTTTTAAAAGTGTTGATTTTCCACAACCATTTCTTCCAAAGACACCTAGTATTTCACCTGTTTTAACTTTAAAAGAAACTTCTTTTAAAACCTCATTTTTTCCAAAGGATTTCTTTGCCTTATATAATTGAAGTGTTGCCAATAAAGTAAGATGTTATTAATAAAAGGATTAAAACTATAGGAGTACCGATTACTAAATTTATTAGAAATACAGCTTTGAATAATTTCCATTCGGTAATTCCCAAATTATAATAGAAATAGTATTCTTCTTTCTTTAATAATTCAAATACTAGAAAACCAATAAATATTCCAAGTGTTGTGAATATTAAGAGTGCTGCTGCAATCCCAAATAATACCATCGAGATAAATGTGAAAATTAAAATATATAAAATCACATCTTTGTAAAACTGGAAGTAGGCTCTTATTGGCATTATAGTTTCTTGCTTTCTACATAAAAATCTTCTTTAATTTTTATGTTTTTTATATCTTTTGAAAAAGCTTTTGTTTTCCATTCAGAAGTTGGAAAAATCCATTCTTCTTTTCCGTTAAGGATAATAATTACAGGCATATCAAAACCTTCAATAATGTTTTTGTATTTGAACTTTAATTCTTTTCCATTTACTTTGTAAACTACTTTTGGAATGCCTGTCGTGCGTAAATATTGATTCCAAAATTCAGTTAAATCAATACCAGATTTTTTTGAAATATAATTTTCCAATTGTTTACTACTAATCGTTTGATGATAAAACTCTTTATTTAATCCACGCAAAATATCTCTCCATTTTTCATCGTCTTCAATCAATTGACGGAGAGTGTGTAAAATATTAGCGCTTTTATAATACATATCGCTACTTCCTTCGTGGTTTACATTGTAAACGCCGATGATTGGGCGATCATTTTGAATGTTATTTCTGGTACCTATTACATATTCTGCAGCTGCTTTTTTTCCAAAATGATAGTCCAAATACAAATTCTCAGAGTAAGCTGTAAACCCTTCGTGAATCCACATATCGGCAACATCTTTATTGGTAATATTATTAGCAAACCATTCGTGACCTGACTCGTGAATAATGATAAAATCGAATTTTAAACCCCAACCTGTCATTGACAAATCTCTGCCTAAATATCCATTTTGAAAATGGTTTCCGTAGGTGACACTACTTTGATGTTCCATTCCTAAATAGGGAACTTCCACCAGTTTAAAACTATCCTCATAAAAGGGGTAAGGACCAAACCAATGTTCGAATGCTTCCATCATTTTTGGAGCTTGTTTGAATTGCTTTTTTGCTTTAGAAAGGTTTTCCCGAAGCACATAATAATCCATATCCAAATTTCCATTTTCACCTTCATAGGTTTCTCCAAAATGTATGTAATCTCCAATATTGATATTTACGCTGTAGTTGTTAATCGGATTTACAACATTCCAATGATAAGTTTTTGTGGTTAAATCTTCCTCAATATTTTGAAGCCTTCCGTTGGAAATCGCCATAAATTCTTTTGGAACTTTTATCGAAATATTAACACCATTATTAGGCTCGTCATAAGGATGGTCTTTGTTTGGCCACCAAATACTAGAACCAATTCCTTGATTGGAGGTGGCTATAAAATGCATTCCGTTACTGTCTTTTTCCCAAGAAAAACCTCCATCCCAAGGCGCTCTAACAGCAGTTCTTGGTTTTCCTGAAAAGTAAATGGTGAGCTCATTTATATTTCCTGTTTTTTGTTTTTCTTGAAGCTGAATGAAATGTGCGTTTCCTTCCGAAGTAATTGATAATTCTATTCCATTCTGAATTACTTTTTTAATTTTCATTGGAGTTTGTA
This sequence comes from Flavobacteriaceae bacterium, assembly GCA_046055745.1. Classification (GTDB taxonomy): domain Bacteria; phylum Bacteroidota; class Bacteroidia; order Flavobacteriales; family Flavobacteriaceae; genus Marifrigoribacter. Next base: position 18,296 of record JASFZG010000038.1, read on the forward strand.
AATCGATTTGCATTCGTTGATTTTCCTCTAAAACCTTATACCGAATCGTATTGCTTCCTGAAATAAATTTTTCATCAGGTTTTACTTCTATCTTTAAATCATAGTGTTGTAAATCCCACCAAGCACGTTCTGGGGTAATGCTTCCTCGTAACGTATCTTGTCTTGTAAAAGTTTGACTAATTGCCGAAAATGAAATAATAAATAGTATTATTGAAAGAAATTGTTTCATAGACCCTCTTGGAATTTGGATTTTATTATTTGGGTTTTAACTTTAACGTATTATCTTATTAGGAAAAACAACCACACTTTCGTGACCATCTTCATTAACAGAAGCTACACCGAAGAAGAAATTATCGATTACGATTCCTTCTAAAGTAAATTCGGAAACATCGCCCACATAACGACTGTGATCCCAAGTGGGAGAGGTGGTATCTCGCCAGTAAATTTTATAACCTTTTGCTCCATCTACTTTATCCCATTGTAATCTTGCTGAAGGTTCTACAATACCCCCAATTCCGACTACCTTAGGCGATGGTGGAGCCCAAGCTATACTTGCCATAGTGATGGCATTAACAGCAGTAAGTTTTGCAGCATAATCGAAATTTACAAATTCTAATTTATCTCCGTAATTAATTCCGTTTTCGGTACGAATATCTTGATGTTGTTGGGTATAGTTTTCATGAGCTTCCATAATACGTATTCCTGTAAATCCTGCATCGTTAAACGGACGATGATGACCGCCACGACCAAAACGATCCAATCTGTAAATCAACATTGGGTTCATTTCTGGCATATAGGTTTTTGTAGTTTTATAGACATAACGAGCTAACTGACGAGAAATTCCATCGACTTCACCGCCGTAAAAACGTCTTGATTTTCGTTGTCTTTCGGTTTCGGTAGGAGGTACAGGTTCACTAAAAATTCTAAAATCACGATTGCTAACTACACCATCGACTCCTGAAATATTTCCAATCATATCGTTGTTTAAAACTCCGATGATTTCCCAATCTTGTTCTTTTACATATTCTGCAAATCCTTTTCCACCAAACAATCCTTGTTCTTCACCACTTAAGCCTAAATATACAATACTGTTTTCAAAACTATAGTTGGATAACACTCTGGCAGCTTCCATTGTTCCTGCCATTCCCGTTGCATTATCATTAGCTCCTGGAGAATCTGAAGTGTAATTATTTGGATCGCTCACTCGAGAATCGATATCGCCACTCATTATAATAAAACGATTTGGATATTTAGTTCCTCGTTGAATTGCCACGACATTGACCACCCAAACATCTTTAGTAATTCTATCGTTTTCTCCTTCTTTTACTATATTCTTCTGAAAGAATACGTCCAAACAATCATTGCAATTGTTTGAAGTTTTATCAAATTCAGATTTAATCCAACGTCTTGCAGCACCAATTCCTCTAGTTTCTGAAAGAGTATCGCTTAAAGTATGGCGAGTCCCAAAACTGACTAATTTTGTGATATCCGTTTCAATTCTATCTACCGAAACTGCGTCAATTATCTCATAAATTCTAGCATCGCTTTGAGCAAAAGAAAGATTAGAAAATAATAGTAAAATTGAAAATACTCCTAAGTTTAATAAAATTTTTCTCATTGGAATTTGGGTTTTATTTATTGGAATTTTCATTAATGGATTCAGCAACAATGGCTAATGTTTTTCCGTCAGGACTTAAAGCCATACGAGTGATATCTTTGATGTTAAATTCAGAAAGGTCGGCTACTAATTTCCAATCGCCATTTTCGAATAAATCCAACATAAATAATTTGTCGCGACTACCTATTAATAATTTAGAATCGTCTAACCAAATGTGATCTTGAATTCCGATAGGTAATTCTGCTACGAAAAAGCTTTCTAAGGTTTTCATATCTAATTGAAAGATATCCATATTTCCATCTTCATTTACGGAAGTGTAGCTCATTGTATCTTTAGTGTTCGGAACTTTATGTATGGATCTTCCCACATTTTCAATCAGCGTGTCGTTGGTTTTTTTAGAAAGGTTTGAAATTACTAAATCTAAATTATTTCCACTTAAAACGGAAGAAAGAATTATCTTTTTATCAAAAAATGAATAATACGCTACCTGTAATTCTTCAATTAACAAAGTGGATTCCATCGTTTTGAAATCGTATTTGTATAATCGCTGTAACCCTGAAGTGTCCAATCTTACAGCAGCAACATTCTTACTCTTAGGAAAACTCTGAGGAGAATATTCACCTCCAGAAGTAGAATGATTTATCCAATTATAATTGTTTTCAGAAATTGCATACCTCGCAATATCTGTTTG
>JASFZG010000039.1:0-4739 GCA_046055745.1 Flavobacteriaceae bacterium
ATCCGAACATCCACCGCAATAATCTCTTTTTCAGAACCAATAAGTGGGTTCATATCCATTTCAATAATTTCGGGAGCAGCTTCTACTAATGCAGAAACTCGTTGAATGATATCTACAAATAAATCGATGTTGATTCCTTCTTTTCCTCTGGCTCCTTGTAGCATTTTATAACCTCGCAGCGAAGCGATCATTTTCTGGATTTCTGGTTTTGATAAGGGGCTTAATCCTGCCGAAATATCCTTTAATATTTCCACAAAAACTCCTCCCAATCCGCAAACAATCGTATGGTTAAACCCTTCCTCTTTATTAACGCCAACAAACAATTCTAAACCAGGAATCATAGGTTGTGCCAAGACACCTCTAGCGTGTTTTATGTTTATTAATGAATCGAAACTTTTGCCAGCTTCTTTCATAGAAGTAATATTTAAAATCACTCCTTTTACATCCGATTTATGAAGCGGTCCAATCACCTTCATCACTAAAGGAAAGTTCTTTTTTTCAAATTTTGAAAGCAGCTTTTCTTTATCACTTTCAAAAACTTCTTTTACTCTAGGGATTCCTGCAGCATCTAATAATTTTGCTGTATTTCTAGGTCCTAAATAACCGTTTTCAGCAATTGAAATTACTGCTCTAATGGCTTCTTTATCTATTTCAGGTAAACTAATTTCAGCCTCTATAGGTTTTGGGGTCTTATAAACCTGAGCCAATGCTTTTCCTAAAACCACTTCATCTGGAAAATTGATATTTCCCTTGTCTAGGAAAGTGGCAATTTCCTTTTGAGCATTTACCACAGAAGGCAATACCGGAAAAATAGGTTTTTTACAAATGTCTAATTTTACACTTAAAACATCATAAACATTCTCTACATCAAACAGTCCGGGAGATCCAAAAACCACAATCATCGCATCGATATAATCGAATTTATGTTCGCAATAATCAATAATAATTCCCAGCTGTTCTGCCGTTCCTGTGGCGAGAAAATCGATTGGATTTGCCACCGAAGAACCTGGATGTAAATAGGAAAGTAATTTGTCGGCATCTTTCCCTTCAATCGCAGGAACATTTAAACCTCCTTTTGAAAGTTCATCGGCAAGCATCACTGCCGAACCACCAGCGTGGGTGATAATGGCGATGTTTTTTCCTTGTAATTCTTTATAATTAAAAATGGAAGCCACACTCAATAGTTCTTCCCGACTGCTACAATAAACAATTCCTGCTTTTTTAAACAAGGCTCTTACCGTTACATCGGAAGAGGCAATCGCTCCCGTATGTGAAGTCGCGGCTCTACTTCCTGCTGCAGTACTTCCTGCTTTGATAGCGGCTATTTTTACTCCTTTTTTAATTAATGAGGAAGCGTGTTTTAATAGTTTTTGAGGGTTCGAAATGGTTTCTAAATACAATAATTTGATAGGCGGATCTTCACCGTGTTGGTAATTTAAATCCATATATTCCAACACATCTTCTACGGTGGTTTGGGCTCCATTTCCAACAGAATATACATTCGCAAACTTCACTCCCAAAGGCAATCCCGCTTCCATTATAAAAACAGCGGTGGCTCCAGAACCCGAAATTAAATCACATCCGTTTGGGTCGTATTCTGTAATCGGACAAGTAAAAACACCTTTATAATTTTGATTGATAACACCAATACAATTAGGACCAATTAAACAACCACCCACACTATTTACTACGGAAACAATTTCTTGTTCAATGTTTTTTCCCTGTGCTCCTGCTTCAGCAAATCCTGCTGAAATAATAATAAAAGCCTTCGTGTTTTTCTGTTTTGCTAAAATGGTAATCGTCTCTAAACAGAATCGTGCAGGAATGGCTAGAATTGCCAAATCGGTGTCTTCAATTTCAGTAACCGAAGCGTAACTTTTTAATCCTTGTACTTTGGTTTCTTTAGGGTTTACAACTTCTAAACTTCCTTTAAACCCCCCATTAATTAGGTTTTTTACTATTTTTCCACCTGGTTTTTTGGTGTCGTTGGAACCTCCTATGATGACAATGCTCTTAGGATTTATTAACTGTTCGTTCAGCATAACTAAAAATTATTTATCTTCTAAAGCGTTGAAATCTTTAAGGGAAAGTACTCTTCCGGTAAGTTTTATTTCTTTGGTAAATTGGGCAATGGATTTATCTCTAAAATCATTTAGTAATTTTTCTTTAAATGGAGAAACTATAAAATGAACTGGACATGGATTTTCATCACTACATTTAGAAAGTCCTAAGAAACAATGATCAAATTTATCGGTTCCGTCAATGCATTTTACGATTTCCCAAAGAGAACTATCTGTGTTTTCTTTTGTTAAATAAAATCCGCCGTTAGGTCCTTTTATAGAAGAAACTAAATCACTTTTTGCTAATTGTTGCAATAATTTTGCTAAAAAAGGTTGAGGAGTCTCTAATTCTTCAGCAATTGTTTTTACCCCAATTCTGTTTTTTTCGTCGGAATGTATTGCTAAATATAGCACCGACCTAATTGCATATTGACAAGCGTTTGATAACATAATTGACCAATTTTACGTCAAAGATACAAAAAAGAGAGGTGTTTGTCCTTTATTTAGTGAATGTTTAAGAAATACACAATAACATAACAATTATCATAATTTTATTGAAATGAAAAAAGTAAATTTCGGCTGCAAAAAAACTCAAATATATAATGATATGAGAAAAAGATCTTGGGCTGAACCCTATAAAATCAAAATGGTAGAACCCGTTTTTATGAACTCTCAAAAAGAAAGAGAAGTTTATATAAAAGAAGCCGGTTATAATACTTTCCTTTTAAAATCTAAGGACGTTTATATCGACCTTTTAACCGATAGTGGAACCTCCGCAATGAGCGATAGACAGTGGGCAGGAATTATGATGGGCGATGAAGCTTATGCTGGGAGTGAAAACTTTTACCATATGGAAGAAGCCATTCAAACACACTATGGATACAAACATGTAATCCCTACGCATCAAGGTCGTGGTGCCGAGCATTTAATTTCGAAAATATTGATTACGGAAGGGGATTATCTTCCTGGAAATATGTATTTCACCACTACAAGATTGCATCAGGAATTAGCTGGTGGAACTTTTGTAGATGTGATTATTGATGAAGCGCACGATTCGGAAAGCAACTTTAAATTTAAAGGAAATATTTCGTTGGAAAAACTTCAGAAAGTCATTGACGAAAAAGGTGCCGATCATATCCCTTATGTGTGTATGGCGACAACGGTAAATATGGCTGGTGGTCAACCGATTTCACTTCAGAATTTAAAAGAAGTACGGGAATTAACTAACAAATACGGAATTAGTATTGTTCACGATATGACTCGTGTTGCTGAAAACGCATTTATGATTCAGCAAAATGAAGAGGGATATTCAAATAAATCAGTAGCAGAAATTGTACGTGAAATTTGTGATTTAACAGATGCCGCAACGATGAGTTCTAAGAAAGATGCTTTGGTAAGTATCGGAGGATTTTTAGCCGTTAACGATCCTGAAGTATTTGAAAAAGCAAGAAATTTAGTGGTGGTTTATGAAGGACTTCACACTTACGGCGGAATGGCAGGAAGAGATATGGAAGCTTTGGCCATTGGAATCACAGAATCTATCAACGATGATCATATTCGAGCACGTGTTGGACAGGTTCAATATTTAGGTGAAAAATTACTGAAAGCGGGAGTACCTATCGTTAATCCTATAGGAACCCACGGTGTATTTTTAGATGCTAAAAAATTCTTACCTCATCTTACACAAGATCAATTTCCTGCACAAACTTTAGCCGCCGAAATCTATTTAGATTCTGGTGTTAGAACGATGGAAAGAGGAATTGTTTCGGCAGGTAGAAATAGTGAAACAGGAGAGCATAATTATCCAAATTTAGAACTGGTACGCCTTACTATTCCTAGAAGAGTTTACACACAAGCACATATGGATGTAATTGCAGAATCTGTGGAATATGTTTATGAAAACCGAGAAAATATAACGGGAATGAAAATGATTTTTGAGCCTAAATATTTACGTTTTTTCCAAGCTCGTTTTGAGAAAATATAAGTGAAATTTTATTTTGTTTTTTGTTAATAAGAAAGCCGTTTTATTTTGTTGCTGAAATAAACGGCTTTCTTATTAACCTTTCAATTTTTGAAATAATTAGTTTAAATTTGAAAAAATAAATATCCATCATTATGAAAAAAATCCTAAGTATATTTCTGTTATTATTTGTCACTATTATTAGTGCACAAGAAGTAAAATACCTCAATCTGGAAGATGCCGTATTAGGGTATTACAAAGGGCTGTATCCTCAACAAAAATCCTTACAATGGATGGAAGGAACTGATGATTATATAGTAACGGAAGGGAATATTGTTCAGGTGAATTATAATCTTTCGAAACGACCTGCATTGTTCAGCTTAGAAGACCTTCAGAAGGTGATTCCGAGTTTAAAAAGAATGCCTTATTCTTTTGAGAAAGTTACTTCAGAAGAAGTTTACTTTCAACATGAGAATGAATTAACTATTTATAATTATAAAACAAAAACAGTTTCAGATAATATTGAATTCCCAACAGAAGCTGAAAATAACGAGTATAGTTCCGATGCAAATGCAGTGGCTTATACCATCGAAAATAATTTGTATGTAGCAACTTCTAGCAATCCAAAAATTGCGGTAACGAACATTTCAGATAAAAATATTGTTTCTGGTCAGGCGATTGCACGTTCAGAAATGGGAATTACTAAAGGAACGTTTTGG
>JASFZG010000040.1:0-12346 GCA_046055745.1 Flavobacteriaceae bacterium
CTTAAAAACCCAACTGAAACCACCGAAAAAGTTAAAAAATTCGCAAGACTTATTAGAGAACGATATTCGTTGGAAGTATTGCGTTTCAAATCCAAAAGTGAAATAATGCCTTATGTAAACGATATGTTCGGTTTATTGAATAAAACCTATAATTCATTACAAACATTCGTTCCTATTCAACAATACCAAATAGATCATTATAAAGAAAAATACTTCAATTTTATCAATCCAGAATACATCACTTGTATTTTAGACGAACATAAAAAATTGATTGCATTTTCCATCGTGATGCCTTCCTTTTCAAAAGCATTGAAAAAAGCAAATGGATCTTTATTCCCATTTGGATGGTATCACTTAATGAAAGCTCAAAAAAATAACGATACTGCTGCTTTTTATTTAATAGGAATTGACCCCGAATACCAAGGAAAGGGAGTAACTGCTATTATTTTTGAAGAAATGCGAGAGATTTTTATAAAAAAAGGAATCAAGCAAACCGAAACAAACCCAGAACTGGAAGAAAATGTTGCAGTTCAGCAACTATGGAAATCTAACGGGCCTATAAAACATAAGGAACGTAGTACATTTAGAATTGACTTATAACAAAATTAAATATGAAGATTAAACTACTTATCACACTAGCATTTTTATTAATAAATACTATTTCTTTTTCACAAGAAACGGCAGATTCAATTGTTGAAAAGGCCTACGAACAAGCCAGTAAAGAAAATAAAAATGTATTAGTCATATTCCATGCTTCTTGGTGTAGCTGGTGTAAAAAATTAGATCAAAACCTACAAGACGAAAGAATTAATTCGATGATGGAAGCTAATTACGTGATTACTCATTTAACAGTTAATGAATCTAAAGACAAAAAGCATTTGGAAACTCCCGGAGGTGGATTTTTTCTAAAAAAATATAACGGAAGTAAAGCTGGACTTCCATTTTGGCTAATTTTCGATAACAAAGGAAATTTACTTGGAAACTCTTATGGTTCGGATGGAAAAAATATGGGTTCCCCTTCTACAAAAAAAGAAGTTGAAGATTTTAAAAATACTTTGAAAAAATCTTCTAAACTAACTGATGAAGAATTAGAAATTATTGGTGAAGTATTTCATATTAAAAAATAACACCAGTAGATGAAATATTCTCATTTCATTTATATAATTGGTTTTATTATCCTATTATTTTCTTGTAAAGCCAAGCAAACCTTACCCGATCCGTTAAAAGCAGGATGGAATGGCGAGTCTGTTTGCCAACTAATAAAAGAGAACAAAGCTTTACGAGTTTTAAAATGCACCTTCCCTCCTGGAGTTGGACATGAACGCCATTTTCACAAACCTCATTTTGGATATACCTTAGCTGGAAGTAAATTTAAAATGAAAGACACTACGGGAGTTAAAGAAGTTCAAGTTTTAACTGGAACCAATTTTTACAGTAACGGAACCGAATGGCATGAAGTACTAAACATTGGTGATAGTACTGCTGTATTTCTTATTATGGAGCCTAAACAATAAAATTAAGGCGAAATAAATTTTGAAATCACTAATTAGGTATTTAATGCCTTTAGGAAAAACACCTGTTCTTTTGGTTTTATTATAATGAGTTATTGGGATCACTATTTTTTAAGTATTTTTGGAATATAAAACGTATTGATCAGTTTTAAAATGAATAACAAACTGCTTAAAATAGCAAGTGTTTTTATTGGGATATTTACCATTATAATTTCATTTTCTGATATCTGGAAATTCATGATTTAATTACTAATTAACAAACCACAAAATTGTCTTCAAAAATAATATCAAATAAAAATAATCTTCAAGTAATTTATGAAGACAATCATATTATCGCCATCAATAAGCGTGTGGGCGATATTGTGCAAGGCGACAAAACGGGTGACATTCCCCTTTCGGAAGTTGTAAAGCAATACATTTCTGAAAAATATAATAAGCCCGGAGCGGTATTTTTAGGCGTAGTGCATCGGTTAGATAGACCTACTAGCGGAATTGTAGTTTTTGCTCGTACTACCAAAGCTTTATCACGTTTAAACAAATTGTTTTCGGAACGGAAAACCGAAAAAACCTATTGGGCAGTGGTTAAAAATAACCCTCCTAAAACATCGGACACCTTAATTCATTTTTTAAAAAGGAATCCGAAGCAAAACAAATCCTACGCTCATAAAAATGAAATTCCCGAAAGTAAAAAGGCAATTTTAGACTATCGTGTTTTAAAAAAACTGGATCGTTATTCTTTGTTGGAAGTTGATTTAAAAACAGGAAGGCATCATCAAATCCGTTCGCAACTTTCTGCGATTGGTTGTCCGATAAAAGGAGATTTAAAATATGGTTTTGACCGAAGTAATAAAGACGGCGGAATTCATTTACATTCTCGAAGACTTTCCTTTATTCATCCTGTAAAAAAAGAGGAAATTGTTTTTATGGCTGAAACTCCTAAGGATGCTGTTTGGGATGCTTGTTCGTAAAATAAAAATCTAATTATTACGGAAGCCATTTCTTCTCGAAATTTGGTTTCCTTTTTTCTAAAAATGCATCACGGCCTTCTTTGGCTTCATCTGTCATGTATGCTAATCTGGTAGCTTCACCTGCAAAAACTTGTTGTCCAACCATTCCGTCGTCAGTTAAATTCATCGCAAATTTTAGCATTTTGATAGAAGTTGGTGATTTTGCAAGGATTTCTTGAGCCCATTCAAAAGCAGTATTTTCAAGGTCTGCATGTGGTATTACAGCATTTACCATTCCCATTTCGTAGGCCTCTTGTGCGTTGTAATTTCTTCCGAGGAAAAATATTTCGCGAGCTTTTTTCTGTCCCACCATTTTGGCAAGATATGCACTTCCGTAGCCACCATCAAAACTGGTAACATCGGCATCTGTTTGTTTAAAAATAGCATGTTCTTTACTTGCCAGCGTCAAATCACAAACCACGTGAAGGCTGTGCCCACCCCCTACTGCCCATCCAGGAACTACACAAATTACTGCTTTTGGCATAAACCGAATCATACGTTGAAGGTCTAAAATATTAAGCCTGTGATATCCATCTTCACCAACATAGCCTTGATGACCACGAGCTTTTTGATCTCCGCCACTACAGAAACTATACACTCCATCTTTAGACGAAGGACCTTCGGCAGAAAGCAACACAACTCCAATTGAAGTGTCTTCTTGCGCATCATGAAAGGCATCTAATAATTCGCTAGTGGTTTTTGGGCGAAAAGCATTACGAATATCAGGTCGATTAAAAGCAACACGTGCTACTCCTTCACACTTTTTATAGGTAATATCGTTGTATATTTTTGCAGTTTTCCAGTTGGGAGATTTCATTATTTTGTATTTTAGCGTAAATATAATAATTCCGTCGAAGGAAGGAATCTTATTAACTTAAATAAATTTTATTTTAATACAATTGGGCTGTAATCTGCCTTTAAATTTTCACACTATTATGAAAAAAATACTTTTTTTATTCACTATTGCATTCAGTAGTTTATTTATTAATGCACAAGAACAATATCAATTTACCCAGGTGATAGATATTGATGCTACTCCTGTTATTAGCCAAGGAAACACGGGTACTTGTTGGAGTTTCTCTACTTCTTCATTTATTGAATCTGAAATTATAAGATTGACTGGAAAACGTATTGATATTTCTGAAATGTATAATGTACGAAACACCTATCCTGTAAAAGCAGAAAATTATGTGATGCGACAAGGTAAAGCTCAATTTAGTGAAGGTGGACTCGCACATGACGTATTTAATAGTGTTCGTGATTTTGGATTAGTTCCTGTAGATGCTTATAGTGGTTTATTTGGAAATAACACGCATCATAATCATGCGGAAATGGTTGCTATTTTATCATCAATGTTGGATACTTATATTAAAAATCCTGGTAGAAAGTTAGATCCAAAATGGCGTGAAGCCTTTGGGTCGATTTTAGATGTTTATATGGGTGATAACCTAACTGAATTTACTTTTGAAGGAAAAAAATATACGCCACTTCAGTTTGCTGAAATGGTAAAAATAAATGCCGATGATTATGTAAATATCACTTCATTTACACAGGCTCCTTTTTATAGTAAATTCATTTTAAATATTCCTGATAACTTTAGCAATGGTAGTTTTTATAATATGCCAATAGATGATTTGGTTCAGGTTATAGATCACGCTTTAGAAAACGGATATACGGTAGAGATTGATTGTGATGTTTCTGAAAAAACATTTTCTTCTAAAGATGGGATCGCGGTGATTCCTTCAAATTCATTAAACAACTTAAAAGCATTACATAGTATTTATCCTGAAATGGAAGTTACCCAAGAATTCCGTCAGCAAGAATTTGAAAATTTTAAAACTACCGATGACCATTTAATGCATATTACAGGTACTGTAAAAGACCAAAAAGGAAATAAGTATTATATGGTAAAAAACAGTTGGGGAACCGATGAAAAAAGAACCAAATTTGGTGGTTATGTATATTTTAGTGAGGCTTATGTTCGTCTAAAAACTATTAGCATTACGTTGCATAAAGATGGATTAGCTAAGAATATTTCTGGTAAGATGGGAATGTAAATCTATTTAAAAAAAAGATGATCCATTACAATATTTCTTTAATATTGTAATGGATTTTTTTCTTTACACAGAAAGCATTGTGTTTAGTATTTATAATAAATTATCTTTAATATTCGACAACAATTAATATGAATAATAAAAACCAACAAATTACAAGTCCAAAGCAATTCTTAAAATCAATTTCTATTATTTATTATGCCATACTAATTGGACCACTTGGATTTTTATTGGTTCAATACTTTCAGATTAAAGAAACAAAATTAGAGTTTACCAATCCAGAAGACACTTTTCAATACGTTGTTCCAATTTTTGCCATATTAGGTTATTTTTTCGGAAAACGTTTATACGACAACAAGATTAAAGACCTTAAGAATAAAGATACTTTATTAGAAAAATTATCCAGTTTTCAAACTGGGTTTGTGCTAAAATTAGCATTATTAGAAGGCCCTGCCCTACTGGGTATTGTTGCTTTTAGCCAAGAAGGAAACATCTATTTTTTAATAATAGCAAGTGTTTTACTTTTATTTATTGCGCTTCAAAAACCAAATAAACTCAATATTCAAGCAGTTTTAAATCTTTCAAGTGAACAACGAAGCCAGTATAATAAACCTAACGAAAAGCTAGTCTAACTTTATTATTTCAGTATAATTTAGTTGCGAATAAATTTAGAAAAATCTTTCAGCTTAAAATAAAAAAATCCTTCCAATAAAAGATGTTAAATGCTATCTTTGCAGATTGTAACAAAATGTAAGCAAGTGAAGATTTCATATAACTGGTTGAAGCAATTTATAAAAATTGATTGGGATGCCGAAAAAACAGGAGAATTACTAACAGACTTAGGGCTGGAAATTGAAGGAATTGAAACCTTTGAATCCATAAAAGACGGATTAGAAGGAATCGTTGTTGGTCACGTTTTAGAGTGTGAACAGCATCCAAATGCAGACCGATTAAAGGTAGCTAAAGTTGATATTGGAAACGGAGAAATTGTTCAAATAGTTTGTGGAGCTCCTAATGTGGCTACTGGACAAAAAGTACCTGTAGCAACTATCGGAACTACTTTATATGATGAAAACGGAGAAGCCTGGAAAATCAAAAAAGGGAAAATTCGTGGAGAAGAAAGCTTCGGAATGATCTGCGCTGAAGATGAATTAGGTTTAGGAAAAGGTCACGATGGAATTATGGTTCTTAAGGAAGATCTAAAGCCAGGAACACTTGCAACGGAGGTTTTCGAAATTGAAAACGATCAAGTTTTCGAAGTCGGATTAACACCTAACAGAGCTGATGCAATGAGTCATTGGGGAGTTGCCAGAGATTTAAAAGCTGGGCTTATACGAAAAGATGTTTCCTTAGAACTTATTACTCCTTCCAACAGTAGTTTTAGAGTTGAAAACAGAACCAATAAAATTGATGTTGAAGTTATTAATAATAATTTGGCACCAAGATATTGTGGAGTAACTATTAGTGGACTTAAGGTTTCTGAATCTCCAGATTGGTTGCAAAACAGATTGAAAGCTATTGGTCTTACTCCAATAAACAATGTCGTTGATGCGACAAATTATGTTTTACACGAGTTAGGGCAACCGCTACATGCTTTTGATAGTAATAAAATTCTGGGGAAGAAAATTGAAGTAAAAACTCTTGCAAAAGGAACAAAATTTATAACTCTTGATGGAGTAGAAAGAGAACTTCACGAAGAAGATTTAATGATCTGTGATGCTGAAAAACCAATGTGTATCGCTGGTGTTTTTGGAGGAATAAATAGTGGTGTTTCAGAAACTACTACCGATATATTTTTAGAAAGTGCCTATTTTAATCCGGTAAGCATTCGTAAAACTGCCAAACGTCACGCCTTAAATACAGATGCTTCATTCCGTTTTGAAAGAGGAATAGATCCAAATATCACAGAATATGCATTAATGCGTGCAGCACTTTTAATAAAAGTAATTGCAGGTGGAGAAATTACTAGTGATGTAGTTGATATTTATCCAAATAAAATTGAAGACCACCAAGTGTTTTTAAATTTTGAAAATGCAACTAAGTTAATTGGCGAAGAAATTCCAAAAGAGATTATTAAAGAAATACTTACTTCTTTAGAAATAAAAATTAATAATGTAACCGAAGCTGGGCTTGGCATGACGATTCCTGCCTATAGAAACGATGTAACTCGTGAAGCTGATGTAATTGAAGAAATTCTTCGTGTTTATGGTTATAATAACATCAAGTTTACCGAAAAACTGAATGCTTCGATTTCAGCTACACAAGTAGTGGAAGATTATCAAGTTCAAAATAAAATCGGAAGCCAATTAACCGCATTAGGTTTTCATGAAATGATGGGAAATTCACTAACATCTCCCAAATATATTGAGCTTACAGATCACTTAAAAACAGAACATAATGTAGAAATGCTGAATCCATTAAGCAATGATTTGTCGGTCATGCGTCAATCAATGTTGTTTAATTCCTTAGAAGCATTGTCCTATAATAGCAACCGAAAAGCAGGTAATATAAAACTTTTTGAATTCGGAAAAACATATCATAACTATCCAAATGGTCGGGAAGAATACAAGCATTTATCTTTAATTGTTTCTGGCTTAAAAACGGAAGAAAATTGGTCTTTAGCTTCTCAAAAAAGCAACTTCTTTTATTTTAAAGGAATTGTCTCTACCATATTAAACCGACTAGGAATTGATGATTTTAACGAAACAGGAGCAAAAAACGATGTGTTCTCTGAAGGATTGGCTTTTTCGAAAAATGGAAATACTTTAGTCGAATTCGGAGTTATTAAAAAGAATATCACTTCATCTTTCGGGATTGGTGTTGAATCTTTATATGCCGATTTTAATTGGGATTATGTTTTAGAAGAAATTACTACTGAAAACTTTAAACTAAGACCAATACCTAAGTTCCCTAAGGTAAAGCGCGACCTTGCATTATTAATTGATAATGCGGTAACATTCGATTCTTTAAAAGAAACTGCTTTAAAAACTGAAAAACAATTACTTAAAAATGTAACTTTATTTGATGTTTATACAGGCGATAAATTACCAAAAGGAAAAAAATCGTATGCTTTGAGCTTTACCATTCAAGATGAAAGAAAAACTTTAACCGATAAGCAAATTGATAAAATCATGAAAAAACTACAACAGAATTTTGAAAGAGATTTTGGTGCTAGTTTGAGGTAAATATTATTATCTAATCATTGCCAGCTTTTTCCTCAAGTTTTACATTCCAAAGAGCAATAGTAGAAGCGGTAAAAAAGACAACTAATATCAAATTAAGGAACCCTCCTATTACTATTGTCCAAATATTACCAGTTAATATTTTTGCAATCAAACCTTGAAACAAAAAAGGAACTAAAGGAAAAAAGAAAAGAACCCAACGTGGATATAACGTTTTTCGTTTCCAAACTTGAGAAATAAACACAAAGGACAACACTGCAAATAAAGGGTATACAAACAAACGCAATGCTTCATTAATACTGGAAGCCAATGCTGAAGTTAGCTCAACATCCATCTGATTTTGAATTGCTAATTTTGCTGTTAAAGCAATGGAAACATACTCTGCATGTACAACTCCATAAGCAGTTAGTATTCCAGCAAAAGTTATTAGAACAATGTTTCTAACCATTGGTTTTGTAGGTTTAAATGCTACAAGGATTTGTCCTAAACCTAATAAATAAAACCAAGTTGCTAATAGTGCTGAAACACCACTAAACAATATTCTTTCATCAGAAGCATTTGCCATATTCATAAGCAAATTGGTACTTCCAGATTGATAATAAAAAAGCATATCACCAACAAATAAAATAAGACCGCCTATTATTCCTGAGATTCCAAAGAAACGTAACCAAAACTGTGATACTTTCATTTTATTAGTATTATTGATTAATAACCCCAAAATTACAATTCTTAATCTAAATCAAAATTAAAGGTTGCAAGTAATTCAATTTACAGATTATCCAATTGATTCTCAACTCCATCATCACTTAAAGTCCAAAAGAAACCAACAAAAAAGAATTGATCGGCGGCAGGAAGCAATGCTCTACGATTGTAAAAGCCGTTTACATCTGGTGTTCTACTGTATTGATATCCATTTACATTATTAAACGCAAATACATTATTAATAGAGGCATATAGAATTTTTTGCGGACTTATTAAATAAGCCCAATTCAGACTAATACTGTTATAATTTTTTGTTTTTTCCTGAAGAAATCCTTCGATATTTGGATTGGTATAAGTACGTCCACTCCCGAATAAATAACTAAAGCCCACCTGGCTTTTCCAATCTTCTATCCAATACTTTGCCACCACAGATAAGTTATGAGTATTAGCAAAAGATGGGGTTGCTGAAATTGGATAATTTTGATAATCTCGTTCAGAATCTAAATAGGAATAACTTATCCAGTAATCCATTTTTTTGAAGGTTTTATTATCTCTCCAAAACAAATCCAACCCTTGTGCGAATCCATCGCCATTACTAGTAAATTCACTACTAAATATTGGGCTTTCGGTATCGTAAGTAACTAGATTATTGTATTCTTTTCGGTAGATTTCTGCTCTAAAAATTCGATTATTAGCAGTGTATTGATAGTTGGCGATAAAATGCTGTGTTTTTTGTGCTTGTAAATCTGAAGTGTATTTTAAAATTGTATTTGTAGGCTGTTGATAAAAATCGCCATAAGCTATAGATAATTGACTGTCCTTTCCTGTTTTTACAGCAAACGAAGCTCTTGGAGAAATGGTAAATTCATCAAATAAATTACTATACTCACCACGCACTCCTACTTTTAAAGCTACTTTTTTACTGAAAATAATATCTGCTTCAGAAAAAACACTTGATATATTGTTATTGAAACCAAAAGAAGCCGCTATATTTTCGCCCTTAAAATCTTCATTAAAATCGGTTAGAAATTGTTCTGCTCCAAAAGATAACTTGAAACGAGAACTAAAATGTTTCCGAAGTTTTATTTTTAAATGGGCAGAATTTTCTAGATCTTTAATTTCATCATTTATTAAACCAATTTTAGTATTTGCATAGGTATAACTCGCACCTCCAAAAACCTTCCAATTATTAGATAGAGTCCCACTATAACTTGCATTGCTATAAAAGTTATAATTATTTAATTTATAATGAACTCCATTGGAAAAGTCAATATCTTCTTGAGTTAATTCAAAATTTGAAGTATCGAAAGCAGCATATACTTTTAGTAATCCGTTTTCAAACTTTCTTCTAAAAACGGTTTCTCCTGAAGCAGCTTCAAAAGGTTTATCCCAATTATTTCGGTCTGGAAGTAAGGCAATATAAGGCGCTAAATTAATATAAGAAGCATTTACACTTACCGAAGCCTTTTCCCATTTTTGAGTATTTCCAAGTCCCACTCCTACACTCATTATCGAAATATCTGTCTTTTCTTGAACGGGTTCATCAATAGTATTTAGTAATAAAACCGAAGATAATGCTTGTCCATATTCCGCCCCATAACCACCTGTTGAAAAGGTAATTCCGTCGAACAAAAACGGACTGTAACGTCCACGTGTTGGCGCATTATTAGTCGTTGGTGTATAAGGTGTAAATACTCGAATTCCATCGATGAAAATTTGAGTTTCATCAGCATCACCACCCCGAACAAAAAGACGACCATCCTCTGCTACTGTTGTAGTCCCCGGAAGCGTCTGCAAAGCACCTACAAAATCGCCCAAAGCACTTGCTGTAGTCACTACATCTAAAGGTTTTAAAACTGAAACTTTACTATTATCACTCGCTTCAAATGTACCTGCACTAATCACCACCGTATCTAACGAATTGACATCTTCTCGTAATTTAATGGTAAGGTTTTTCATTTCTGAAACTAAAACTGTGAGGCTATAATTTTCAAAAGAAAGAAAGGAAACAATAAGTGTTTGAGTACTTTCTTCGGAAGTTTCAAAAGAGAAATCTCCATTTTCGTTAGAGGAAGTTCCGTCGTAAGTACCTTCTAAATATATATTAGCACCAAGAATTGGATTTCCGTTAGCTTCCGTTACTTTTCCGGAAATAGTAGTTTGTGAAAATGCAGCAAAAGGCATTAGTACTCCCACAAGTGTTAGAATTATGATTACAATTAATTGGTTTTTTAAAATCTTCATAGTATTAGATTAATTTACTGGCACAAAAATGTAGGATTTCATTTTAGTTTCAGAAAAAAAATAACTCAATTGTAAATTTATCAATCTCAATTGTAAAAATTAGTATATTCGGATACTAAATATGTTTATTATGACCGATTCAGAAAAAATAGACTTATATATTGAAAAGCATTCCTCTTGGAAAAAACAATTATCTCAACTTCGAAGTATCTTTCAGCAAACCGAATTAAAAGAAGAGGTAAAATGGGGAACTCCAGCCTATACATTAAATGGAAGTATCGTTTCTGGGCTGGGAGCGTTTAAAAATCATTATGCTATTTGGTTTCATCAAGGTGTATTTTTAAAAAACAAAGAAAAGCAATTGATAAATGCACAAGAAGGGAAAACTCAAGCTTTAAGGCAATGGAAATTTACTTCGGAAGATATTATTAATAAAGAATTGGTTTTAAAATATATTTTGGAAGCTATTGAAAACTGTAAAGCTGGAAAAAAACTAAAACCGAAGCCTAAAAAAGAATTGGAAATTCCATATTTGTTAAAAAGTGCATTTCAGAAAAACAAAGATTTGAAAACTTATTTTTACAAATTAAGCCCTGGAAAGCAACGTGATTATGCTGAACATATAAGTTCTGCGAAACGAGAAGCTACACAAGTTTCTAGGTTAGAAAAAATAATTCCGATGATTATTGAAGGTAAAGGGCTGCATGACAAGTATAAAAATTGTTAATATGCTCATCACTAACAAGGTGAAGGAATCTCATAAAAATGAATTAAATAATGAGATTACTTCATAGTTTCCTCATCGTAAAGACATAATAAAATTACTTTGTAACAAAATTGAAACAACTGCTACTAACTGTTAACTAACTTTCCATCATTGAACAAAGAACTCGAACATAGTTTTGTAATTCAGCTAGAAAAGAATCAAAACATCGTGCATAAAATCTGTAGGTTATATACCCATGATCAGGACTCGCACAATGATTTGTTTCAGGAAATCACTATACAATTATGGCGTGCTTTTCCAAAATTTCGAGGCGATTCAAAATTTAGCACTTGGATGTATCGTGTAGCATTAAACACTGCTATCACACTGTATAGAAAATCTAAACGCCAAATTAGTACACAAGATTTTGAGTCTATAAGTTTTAAAATAAAAGCCGAAGAGTACGACGATACCATAGAACAACAATTAAAGTTGATGTATGGTGCTGTTAAAAAATTAAATGACATTGATAAAGCTTTGGTTTTTTTATATCTGGAAGACAAGTCATATCGAGAAATTTCAGAAACATTAGGTATTACAGAAGTAAATGCCAGAGTAAAAATGAACCGAGCAAAAGATAAATTACGTAAAATATTAAATCCGTAACCTATATGGATGAATTAGATAAATTAAAAAAAGAATGGCAATCTAGGGAGCAAGAACTTCCTAAGATTAGCTATAACGATATATATAAGATGTTACTAAAAAAATCTTCTTCTATCGTAAAATGGATTTTTATTATCAGTATTGCTGAGCTACTTTTTTGGATTAGCCTTTATTTAATAATACCTGAGGATAATATTGAATTAATGCACGAAATGGGAATTGGGCAACTATTGTATTACAGCAATATTGTTCATTTTACTGTTTTTGCAATTTT
>JASFZG010000041.1:0-17165 GCA_046055745.1 Flavobacteriaceae bacterium
GCAAAATTATTGTCACCACCTGCTTGCCAATTTGAAAATGCAGATTGATTAATCAATAGGGTTATTTTTCCCGATTTTGTCCATCCTTCTTTTACTTCATCATCTCCTGTAGTATCATCTGCATCTTGTGCAAATCCAATAATTGAAATGAATAAAAAAGATAATAGTAATAATTTTTTCATAAATTGAAATTTTATAGTTTGTTTAATATTTTGCAAATATAATTCTTCAAATTATTTATTCTATCAACAATTATCAATTTTTCTGATTATTTGATAATTGGAAGAAATAGTCGGTAAACGAATTACTTTCGTTTAAATAACGGAACTGAAGAACAAGCTTCCCCATACATGACGCTTTTTACAATGGGTTGAAGTAATAGTGTTAACTGAATAAAAGCATTTTCAGGAATAGGTTTGTTAGAACAACCTTTAATAATTACCCGTTGATTCTTATAAATGGAAAGATCTAATTTTGAAATAATTTTTGAAAAAACAGCAGTTTCAAGTTGAATTAAACCTCCAATTGAAACTATTTTAGAGTAAGGCGTTAGCTGAATTGTAAGTAGCATAAACGCCCAAGCAGGAATTAATGCTTCAGTAGTATTTGTCAATACGACATAACAATCTTGATATTGTTCCCATTTATTGGAAGCTACTTTTTCTCTAAAATCTTTTTCCTTTAATATAATACCTTCAAATAAAAATTGCGAAATATCTAGTTCAACTCTATTTCCGGAAGGATAAAAATCTTCTAGGTCAATAGTTTTTAAACTGCTTTCGGCAACTCTATTTTTAATTTCATCGCTCATTAAAGCATTCCGAGTTCTAACTTGGCTTCTTCACTCATTAAGTCTTGAGACCAGGGTGGGTCAAAGGTGATTTCTACCTCGGCATCGGTAACGATATTGATAGATTTTACGCGTTCTTCTACTTCTAAAGGTAATGATTCTGCAACTGGGCAGTTGGGAGTAGTTAAGGTCATTAATATTTTTACGCCATAATCTTCATTTACAAATACATCGTAAATCAATCCTAGTTCGTATATATCTACAGGTATTTCTGGATCGTAAATGGTTTTAATAACCTTTACAATTTTCTCTCCCAATGCTACTTTGTCAATTTTTCCGTCTTTCGTCATCATTATTTATTTAATTGCGATTGAAATGCAAGCGCATAAATTTTTAATTGTTTTATCATCGACACCAATCCGTTTGCTCTTGTTGGTGATAGATGTTCTTTTAATCCAATTTCGTCAATAAAATCCATATTTGCTGAAAGAATTGCACTTGGAGTTTGATTGGAAAAAACCCGAAGTAAAATAGCAATAATTCCCTTGGTAATAATAGCGTCACTATCGGCTGTGTATTCAATCTTTCCGTTTTCTAAAGTTGCATCTAACCAAACTTTAGACTGGCAGCCGTTAATTAATCGGTCTTCAGTTTTATGATGTTTTTGAATAAGAGGTAATGATTTACCGAGGTCGATCATATACTCGTATTTCTGCATCCAATCGTCAAACATCGAAAATTCGTCGATTATTTCTTCCTGTATGGCTTCAATGGTCATTATTTATCTTCTTTTATAACCTTATATGCTTTCATACTTATCGACCCATCTTTATTAATAAGGGTTAACATATTATTGTCGAAAGTAAATTTTTTAGTGTTACTGAAAGCCTTAAAGATACTAGCTTCCACATTCATCACGTGCTCTTCACAATACATTTTAGTAGAAATAAAAGGTGAAAAAGTTACTTCATCTCCAGTTACTTCATAATTTCCTGAAAAGGTATTACAGTCTGTTTTTCCCGAAATACGTTTTTCTGAAGTATCTATTTCAAAAAACATATTGTATAAATTTGAAGCGCCTTCTACACTTCTTATTTCGTATTTACCTGAAACCATTTCAGCTGTAGTTTTCTTTGAAGCTTTTTTAGTTCCGTTACAAGAGCTAAAAGCAATGATTAATATTAGGGTACTAAATGTGATGATTTTTTTCATTATAATAATTTTACGACAGCATCATTTTCGCTTTTTTAACAGCGTCAATAAATAGGTCTATTTCTAATTTTGTATTATAAAATGCAAAGGAAGCTCTTACCGTTCCTGGGATTTTATAAAAGTCCATAATAGGTTGTGTACAGTGATGTCCGGTTCGAACGGCTATTCCTAATTTATCGACAATCGTTCCGATATCATACGGATGAATACCGTTAATATTAAACGAAATCACCGCAGTTTTTTCTGAAGAAGTACCATAAATAGTAACACCTTCAATTCCTAAAAGTTTTTTTGTTGCGTATTCCAGCAACATGTTTTCTTGTTTTTGAATATTTTCAAATCCAACCGAATTTAAATAATCTATCGCAACTCCAAATGCAATTCCTCCTGAAATATTTGGTGTTCCTGCTTCAAATTTATGTGGTAAATCCGCGTAAGTAGTTTTCTCGAAGGTAACTGTTTTAATCATTTCTCCACCACCTTGATAAGGAGGAAGCTTTTTAAGCCATTCTTCTTTTCCGTATAAAATACCAACCCCTGTTGGACCACACATTTTATGAGCTGAGGTGACGTAAAAATCAACATCCAACTCTTGAAAATCTACCATAAGATGTGAAGTTGCCTGAGCGCCATCTATTAAAACAGCAGCTCCTTTTTCGTGGGCTTTATCAATAATTTGTTTGATAGGATTGATCGTTCCCAACGCATTTGAAACATGATTTACAAAAACCAATTTGGTGTTTTCTGAAAATAGGTTCTCATATTCTGAAAGAACTAATGTTCCTTCTTTAGTCATAGGAATCACCTTTAAAACAGCGCCTGTTTTTTCACAAAGCATTTGCCAAGGCACGATATTGGAATGGTGTTCCATTGCTGAAACTATAATTTCATCCCCTTCGTTTAAAAGCTTAGAAAAACCACTGGCCACCATATTAATTCCATGGGTGGTTCCCGCGGTAAAAATAACCTCGTAACTGTTTTTTATATTAAAATGCTGCTGAATTTTTTGACGTGCAATTTCGTAAGCATCGGTAGCTTCTTGTGAAAGAGAATGAACTCCTCTATGAATATTCGCATTGTAATTGGAATAATAATCTACAATGCTATCAATAACAATTTTAGGTTTTTGCGAAGTTGCCGCATTATCAAAATACACCAACGGATATCCATTTACTTTTCGGGAAAGGATAGGAAAATTTTCACGTATTTTTTGAACATCAAACTCCATGATTTTATCTAAAGTATTAAATATCAAATCCAATATTTACGCCAATTTTTTGAGCGATTAGCTTGTTAATACGGTTTTTTAATTCAGGAATTTTAACGGTTTCTAATACCGTATTTGCAAAAGCATACATTAATAATGCTTGTGCTTCTTTTTGTGCAATCCCCCTTGAGCGCATATAAAATAGAGCATCTTCATCAAATTGACCAATAGTACAACCGTGAGAACATTTTACATCGTCTGCAAAAATCTCTAGCTGAGGTTTTGCATTTACTGTTGCATTATCATCAATTAAAATATTATTGTTTTGCTGAAATGCATTAATTTTTTGCGCTTCTCTATCAACGACTACTTTACCATTAAAAATTCCGGTTGATTCATCCGCATAAAGACCTTTGTAATCTTGATGACTCTCACAATTTGGAGAAATATGATGTACCAATGTATTGTGGTCAACGTGTTGTTTTTCTTGTAAAATAGTAACTCCTTTTAAGGTAGAATCACAATGCTCTCCGTTTTGATAAAAGCTAAGATTATTACGAGTTAATTTCCCACCTAAAGAGAAGGTATGAACATTACAATTGCTATCGCGTTCTTGATTGATAAATGTATTGTCGATTAACGATGCATTTTCACGATCATTCTGAATTTTATAATAGTCAACATAAGCTCGTTTTTCGGCAATTATTTCGGTAACTGAATTTGTAAAAACAGCATTATTGGTAAGACTTTGATGACGCTCAATAATCTGAACATGAGCATTCTCTCCAACAACAATTAAGTTACGAGGTTGCAACATTACTGCGGCTTCATTTCCAGTCGAAAAGTTAATGATTTCAATAGGTTTATTAACTTCTTTGTTTTTCGGAATGTTGATATAAGCACCCTCTTTAGCAAAGGCTGTATTTAAAGATGTAATGCTATCTTTGGTTGCTATTTTGTTATAATAGGCTTCGATAATCGCTTTGTATTTTGGTTTTGATAATGCTGCAGAAAGCAAACAAACATCTAAGCCATCGTGCGTAGTTTCAGAAAGAAACGAACTATAAATACCATCTATAAATACGATTTTATAAGTATCTATATCGTGTAAAAAGTAAGGGCGGACCTCTTTAAATTCAACAGCGTTTTCGCTCTTAGGAAAAATGCAATAATCAGTATTTAATAATGGCTTTAATGAAGTGTATTTCCAGTCTTCCTCTTTTTTGGTAGGAAAACCTTTTTCTTCAAAAGTATGGATTGCTTTATTTCTAATTTCGTGAACGTGTGAGTCCTCTTCCAAATGATCTTCGAAAGCTAGAAATGACGAAACTAATTTTTCTTTTAAACTCATATTTTATAATTCAGAATTTTGAATTCAGAATTCATAATTAATTAAACCAACTCTTCCTTAATCCAATCATATCCTTTTTCTTCCAACTCGTAAGCTAGCTCTTTGGTGCCCGATTTTACGATTTTTCCGTTGATTAAAACGTGAACAAAATCAGGAACTATATAATCCAAAAGCCTTTGATAATGTGTAATTACAATAACAGCATTGTCTTTATTTTTTAGTTTATTGACTCCGTTGGCAACAATTTTCAATGCGTCAATATCTAATCCAGAATCGGTTTCATCAAGAATTGTCAGTTTTGGTTCTAACATTGCCATTTGGAAAATTTCATTACGTTTTTTCTCTCCTCCAGAAAACCCTTCATTTAAAGAACGTGATAAAAATTTACGATCTATTTCTAATAAATCTGCTTTTGCTTTTATCATTTTCAGCATTTCGGAAGCAGGCATATCTTTTAACCCTTTTGCTTTTCTGGTTTCGTTGATAGCTGTTTTTACAAAATTAGTAACCGAAACTCCAGGGATTTCTACAGGATATTGAAAAGAAAGAAACACTCCTTTATGAGCTCTTTCTTCAGGAGCTAATTCTAAAATATCTTCACCTTCAAAAGAAACAGCACCTTCGGTAACTTCAAAATTTTCATTTCCAGCAATTACGGAAGAAAGTGTGCTTTTTCCAGAACCATTAGGTCCCATAATTGCGTGTACTTCTCCAGCCTTTACCTCTAAGTTAATTCCTTTTAGAATATCCTTACTTTCTACACCTGCGTGTAAATTTGAAATTTTTAACATCTTATTTCTTATCTTCTAATTTAATATCTATTTCTGAAGGCTTTGTCCCAATCACAACAATTTCTGTGATAGTTAAAACCTCTGGCCAACCTTCTTCGCCTTCTGGTTTTGGAGATACAATTCCTTTTACTGCAACTGGAACCATATCGAAATCAGATTCTTTTACGGGCTTTACGCGATTTGCTAATTCTGTAGCCATATCGTCTAAGGTTACTCCGTAAATAAATTTATCACCTTTTAATACGGCAGCATCAGCAGTGTAAATAAAATCTCCTTTGTAAATTTTTCCTTCGGAAGTGTCCGTTTTATTAACAACTTCAGAGTCAATTAGTTTTTTATCTGCTTTCTCCTCTGTATTTTTACAAGAGAATGTGATGATTGAAAGGGTAATAAGAAATACTATTTTTTTCATTTTTAATTTGATTTAGAGATTCCTGCCTTCGCAGGAATATTATCCTACAGAGCCTTCAAGGCTGATTTCTAATAATTTTTGAGCTTCTACGGCAAATTCCATCGGAAGTTTATTTAATACTTCTTTGCTAAAACCATTTACGATTAATGCAATGGCTTTTTCGGTTTCTATTCCACGTTGATTGCAGTAAAATATTTGATCTTCACCGATTTTACTGGTGGTTGCTTCGTGCTCAATTTGAGCAGTTTTATTTTTCACTTCAATATACGGGAAGGTATGTGCACCACAATCATTTCCCATTAAAAGTGAATCACACTGAGAAAAATTACGGGCGTTGGTAGCATTTTTATTAATACGAACCAAACCTCGATAACTATTTTGAGATTTTCCTGCTGAAATTCCTTTTGAAATAATCGTACTCTTTGTGTTTTTTCCTAAGTGAATCATCTTGGTTCCTGTATCCGCTTGCTGATAATTATTGGTCACCGCAATCGAATAAAATTCTCCAATCGAGTTGTCACCTTTTAAGATGCAACTAGGATATTTCCAAGTAACGGCTGATCCTGTTTCTACTTGTGTCCAAGAAATTTTTGCGTTTTTCTCACAAATACCTCTTTTGGTAACGAAGTTATAAACTCCACCTTTTCCTTCTTTATTTCCAGGATACCAGTTTTGAACGGTTGAATATTTTATTTCGGCATCGTCCATAGCAATTAATTCTACTACGGCAGCGTGCAATTGATTTTCATCTCTTGAAGGTGCAGTACAACCTTCTAAGTAACTTACATAACTTCCTTCGTCTGCAATAACAAGAGTTCTTTCAAACTGACCTGTTCCTGCTTGGTTAATTCTGAAATAGGTAGAAAGTTCCATTGGACAACGAACTCCTTTTGGGATGTAACAGAAAGATCCATCACTAAAAACAGCACTGTTTAAAGCAGAATAGAAGTTATCTCGTTGAGGAACAACAGTTCCTAAATATTTTTTTACAAGTTCTGAATGCTCTCTGATTGCTTCGGAAATAGAACAAAAAATTATTCCTTTTTCTGCCAATGTTTTTTTGAAAGTCGTTGCAACAGAAACTGAATCTACCACAATATCCACCGCGACTCCAGCTAGTTTTTTCTGTTCATCTAATGAAATACCTAAACGGTTGAAAGTATCCAATAATTCTGGATCTACTTCATCAATACTATCGTATTTTGGTTTAGAATTGGGAGCTGAATAATAAGAGATTCCTTGAAAATCGGGTTTTTTGTAGTTTACATTTGCCCAATCTGGTTCTTCCATTTCTTTCCAAGCAACGAATGCTTTTAGACGCCAATCGGTCATCCATTGAGGTTCTTCCTTTTTCTTTGAAATTGCCCGAACTATATCTTCGTTTATTCCAGCAGGAAATGTTTCAGATTCTATATCGGTATAAAATCCGTATTCGTATTCCTTGTCTTCAAGGTCTTTTTTTAAGTCGTCTTCTGTAAATTTCGCCATAATTCCTATTCAATTAATCTATAAAGAAAAACTTTCTCCACAGCCGCAAGTCCTATTTGCATTGGGATTGTTAAATACAAATCCTTTTCCATTTAGCCCTCCGCTGTATTCTAATGTGGTTCCGATTAAGTATAAAAAACTTTTTTTATCAACAATTAATTTTATGTCATTGTCTTCAAAAAGTTTGTCTTCTTCTTTTTTAAGTTTATCGAAATCCAATTCATAAGAAAGTCCAGAGCATCCGCCACTTTTCACGCCTATCCGAACGAAGTCATTAACTACATTATAGCCTCCTTCTTCCATTAATTGGGCGATCTTTGTCTTTGCTGTTTTGCTTACTTTTATCATCTAATTAGATTAAATCTAAATAATGAGCAAATATATGCTATTTTCAATATTTCTCAGTAGAAAATTAACCTTTAATAATTTATTGTAGTATTGATTTATTTTATGGTTTGGAGTTTAAAACAATAATAAAATAACCTTTGGATTTAATGTGGAAATTCAAAGGTGCCATATAAAATTTATAGACCTTAAAATGAAAGTCTAATTTTATAACGCAACTTGTATCTTAAGAGATTTTTGTTACTGATTGATGTAATAGAAAATTATAATATCTTTGATCCCTATTTATTACACAAAAACTAATTAATATTAATTATGAAAACATTAAAAGTCAACTTAATTATTACAATACTATTTGTATTTATTACTTCTTCGGTATTTTCACAAATAGAAATTACACCACAAGCTGGTTATCAAATTGGGTCTAAATACAGCTATAATGGAGGGTATATTAAATTGAAAGATTCTGAACAATTTGGAGTAACATTAAATGTAGATATTAACGATATGGGCGGACAAGTAGAAGTGATGTATGCCTATCAAAATGCAGAGTTACGAGTACAAGATTATTTTTTCTATCCTTTTGAAACATTTATTACAGATGTTGCCACTCACCATGTTCAATTTGGGTTTATACAAAATTTTAATGAAGATGAAGTATTGAGACCTTTTGCTGGTTTATCTGGAGGATTTACCATTTTTGACCCCTCAGATTCTTTGTTTGCTAGTAGAACAAAATTTACTTTTGGATTAACAGGAGGAGTAAAATATTTCTTTACAGATCGTATTGGTATACGAATGCAAGCACAGTTATTAATGCCAATTGAATGGGGAGGAATTTATTATACTAATGGAGGTGGAGTAATTACTACTGGAGGAACTTTAGTACAACTTAACTTTACTGGAGGATTAATTTTTAGACTTGGAGATAATTAATTAAACTAGAAACATAAGGGAAAATTAAAATTGTAAGTTGGTTCTTTCAATTTTGTACCTTTGAAAAATAAAACAAAAATAAAATTATGAAAAAGACAATGTATTCAGTAATCCTTATAGGATTTGCAATAATGATGAGTAGCTGTTCTAGTGTAAAAGTATTAGACTCTTGGAAAGGGGAAAATATTGCAACTGTAACAGATAAAAAGATTTTAGTTATTGCCAGGGCAGATAATGCTCAAGCTAGAATCGCTTTTGAAGAAGCAATAGCTAACGATTTAAGAGGAGCAGGATATGATGCTACTGAAAGTTATTTGAAATTTTCGAAATATAATCCAGACGAAAAAACGGATGAAAATAAAATTGAAGCATTGATTAAAAAAGAAGGATTTCATGGTGTTGTAGTTAGTGTTGTTAAAGACTATAATGAGTCTTTAGTAACAGAAGAATCAGGCGGGTATTATGCTGGAGGTTCCTACTATGGAAGATATCCTGGTTACTATGGAGGGTTTTATGGTTATTATAACCATCCTTACTCTTATTCTAGTTATGGAAATTATGTTCCAAGTTCTACAACTACAAGAGTATCCAAATCGTATGTTTTAGAGACTTTGGTTTATAATTTAGACGAATCGAAAGACAAACAATTAATTGCAGTTGTTACTTCACAAATTGTTGATCCAAGTAGTGTAACAAAAGCATCTAAGGAATATTCTAAAGCTGTTTTGAATAGTTTGAAGAAATAACAAAAACTTACTTATAAAAAAAAAGGCAAACCATTTTAATGGTTTGCTTTTTTTTATGTTTATTGCTTTTAGTTTGGGTCTTGAAAATCTGGATTGGTTGTATATTCTGGTTCAGATAATGAAAGTAAAAATGCTTTTAAATCTATCTTATCTTCTTCATTAAGGAGAGCTCCTCCTTGAGCAATGTTTTTCATTAAAGGATCTATTGTTTCTGAGTATACTAAACCTTCACTGTAATGATTTATTACTTCTTCTAATGTTGAAAACCTGCCATCATGCATGTAAGGAGCAGTATAAGCTAAATTTCGTAAAGAAGGGGATTTGAACTTTCCGTTATCTAAAGGGTCTCCAGTAACTTGACCAAGACCATTGTCTTCAAAAGTAGTGTCTAAACCATTATTATGAAAAATATTATCAGTCCATAAAGGGTTGGCATCACTTCCGTGGCAATGAAAACAATCACCACGATCTTCATCCATAAATATATTAAATCCATTTATTTCTGAAGCTGTTAGTGCTGCTGTATCCCCTAACAGATATTGATCAAAACGAGAATTACCAGAAATCATCGTTCTTTCAAATTGAGCAATGGCTTTTGTTACGAGTTCTTTGGTTATTGTTGAAGTTCCGAAGGCTTGAGCAAATAAATCTGGGTATGTTGAGGTAGCTTGTAAAGTTGCTACAGCATTTGGCCAAGTATTATTCATTTCGATCGGGTTTTCAACAGGACCTAATGCTTGTCCTTCAATTCCGATTGCTCTTCCGTCCCAAAAGAATTTATCTTCAAAATTCCAAGCTAGATTATAAATTGGCATTGCGTTTCTATTTCCGATTGCTCCAGTAATTCCTGTACTAAAACGATTAGGATCTGTAAAAGAATTTTCGGCTAAATGACAATCCGCACAAGCTTGAGTTCCATCTCCAGATAATAAAGGTTCGTAAAAAAGTTCTCTACCAAGAGAAATTCCTTCCAAAGTTTGAGGGTTGTTTGCTGGAATATGAGGAGGTAATAGTAAGTTGCTAAAAATTAATGGAATCTCTAAACTAATAGCGGTGCCATATTCACAAGAGCCGTTGTCTTGAGTTGCTAATGAATTATAATTTGAAGAATTAGGGTCGGTACATCCTAAAATAGCTTCAGGTTCTGGATCATTATCAGAGCTAGAACAAGAAACTAATAGTAATGAGAAAATGAAAATGGATATAAGTTTTGTTTTCATAAGATTATTGAGCTATTTCACCAATACTAAAAACATTTTGACCATTTTGGTTCATCATAATTTGAGCATCATAATTACCCATTAGGCTAGTGCTCATTTCAGATAATTTCCATGTATTAGGATTTTTATACCATTCGGCAATATTCATTTTAATTTCAACTTCAGCATTATTAGTTATCGTAAACCCTGGTAACTCCACAGAAATAAAATTTTGTTCAAAAACACCATCACTTACTCTTGCTGTACCATTATGGTATGCATAAGGTTGAGAATCTCCATTACTATCAACCCAGTTTCCTTCCATTTGCATAAAATGATAACCTCCGCCCAACATTGTTGGCCAATTCCATGATGCAGAATTTAAATCTAAATATTCATTGCTAATATTATCATGTTGATCAAAACCATAAACAAAAGTTAAACTAGAATAGGTGCCAAGAGGAACCTCCTCATCTATATTAAAAAGAAGTGTATTTATATCAGATAGATTCACTAAGTTATACCCTTCAAAAGTTATTGATTCTCCATTTTCTTTATGAAGAATAATTTTTGAAATTAAATAACGTAATTTTAATAGAGATAAAACTTCACCGTTTTCATTTGTGTAATCAAAATTTCCAAAACCTTGGGCTGTTATGTTATCTCCATCCCAATTTTGAGTAAATTTAAAAGTAAGATGTGGGTATTCACAGCTATTGTCGTCTTCGGTTGCATTTGAGTTGTAATTTAATGATGTTTCATCGGTACATCCTAAAATAGGATCAAGTACAGCATCGTCATCACTTCCACAGCTAATGATAGTGATTGCTAATAATAAAAGTAGGGCAATTTTTTTCATAGGGATTTTTTTTGAAATTATTTTAATTTAAAAATTAATATGTCTTTACTTCCGTGATTGATGGTAATGTCAATGTCATTACTGTCTGTATTTCCAACAAAAACAATAGAATTGTCGTCTGTTTCAACAAGGTTATTTGCGAAATCAATATCAGATCCACCAATATTTTTTTCAAACTCAAGGTTTCCATCTTCGTCAATAATAAATACCCAAGCATCGTTTGCTCCATAATTATTGGCTACATGATTGTCTTCACTTCTACTATTACCTGCGATTGCAAATTTTCCATTTTCTAGCTGAATAATTCCTTTTGCTGAATCAAATTCGGTACCACCATAATTATTTTCCCAGATAATACTTCCGTTAGAGCTATTAAATTTAACAGCCCAAACGTCTGCATTTCCTAATGGAGTAGAAATATCAAAATCTGAACTTCTAGCATCTCCAATTACAATAAAGTTTCCATCTGAAGTATTTGTAATTGAATAGGCAAATTCAGATTCGGTACCACCGTATGAGTTTTGCCATACCTTATTTCCGTTACTATCTATTTTAACAGCCCAAAAATCATTTGCACCATGACCATTTGTAATATCAAAATCTATGCTTTCTGAAATTCCAATTAACATAAATCCTCCATCTGGGGTTTGAATTACATCTTTACCTTGATCTACATGGGAGCCTCCAAAATATTTTCTCCAAATTTTGTTGCCATTTGAATCCATTTTAATAGCCCAATAATCACCTAAACTATGTAAGGTATTTCTAGTTGTGTCATTTGGATCGATAAAATCATCTCCTTGACCTCCACTTGCACCAACGTCTAAGAAACCAATAGCAAAGTAACCTCCTTCTGCAGTTTCAATAACTTTGAAAGCTTGATCTTGTCCTTCAAAACCAAAAGATTTTTCCCATTGTATATCTCCAACACTATTGATTTTTACAATCCAATAATCATGAAAACCTGCATTTTCGGAAACATCACCGTTGCTACTTGCTGTAAAACCTGAAAGAATAAAACCACCATCTGTTGTTTTAGAAATGCTTGCTGCTTTGTCTTGTTCGCTTCCGCCGTAAGTTTTATCCCAAATTTTGGTTCCGTCAGCACTAATTTTTAACAACCAGTAATCTAAATCTGTAGTTGTTTTGCCAGTCACATCTCCATCGGTACTTTTTGTAGATCCTAGAATCATATAACTTCCATCATCTGCTTTTACAACAGAAACTGCGTCTTCGTCAGAGCTGCCTCCAAAAGTTTTAAGCCAGACTATTTCTCCCGAAAATTCAGGAGGATATTCACAATTTCCGTCATCTTCGGTTGCATCTGGGTTGTAATTTGTTGCATCTGGATCTGTACAGCCAAAAATAGGTTCTAGAGTAGGGTCATTATCATCACTTCCGCAAGAAATAAGTGATATTGATGCTATTGCAAATACAATAAGATAATATGGTCTTAAATTTGAAAACATAAAAAAAAGGTATTAATGCCTAAATGAAAGGTGAATTAATTTTTCACCTTTCAGGTTTAGACAATTAAATTATTTTACAATAAGTCGTTTTGTAGTGTTATTGTTGATTTTAACTAAGTACAATCCAGACATTAAACTTGAAATATCAATGCTTTCAGAAATTGAACTTGTAAAAGTAAAGCTTTTAACTCTTTGACCTAGAACATTAAATATTTCTATTTGAGTAATAGGTTCTAATTTAGAATTGATAGTTAATCTATTATGAGCTGGGTTAGGGAATAATGTAAAGTTAGAAAAATCATTATCTGAAACCGCTAGTATTTCAGGAGCTTTAACCAATGTAAAACCATTATCTCCTGAAATTACAATATTTCCGCTTTCAAAAAAAGGATATACATTCCAAGATCCATTATAACTTGCATTGTTGTTTGGAACATAAGTGTCAAAATATCCAATTTCTTCAAATCCACCATTATCAATATTGCTAATATCAATAACTCTTAATCCTGAAGAATAATTTGCAAGATAAAACTTATCACCAACAACATATAAATTGTGGTCTACAGATGAGTTAGGTCCAAAATATTCATAATGTAATTGTGGATTGTCTAAATCTGTTAAATCAAAAACAACAGTTCTAGTATTAAATCCAAAATCAAACTCATCACCTTCATCACCTAATAACATATATTTATGATCTTCGGTAATCCAGTTTTGATGCGTGTATCCAGTTGTTGGATAGTTAAATGATTTAATCTGAATAGGGTTAGATTTATCGGTAACATCTACAATTTCTACATGATTTGCGTTAGATCCAAAATAAATTTCGTGACCTGTATAATCTGAGTCTGGGCCATTATAGATAACAACTTGTGCATCATGTGTATAACCACCACCACTATAGCCACCTTCTCCAACAGGATTAAGTGGGTCTTGGATGTTAATAAAGTGAGGTCCACCACCATAAATACCACCACCTACACTATAAGCGTATCCGCTTTCTTCGTTAATTACAATATTGTGTACGCCACCTATACCATTATAATAGGCGTCGTTTGTGAAAGTTTCTGGAGCATTCGTAACATCTCTTAATCTTGTTAAATCAAAAATTTGCATTCCATGTCCACCTGCTTCACTAACAATAAAAGCATAATTATTATAAACTTTTATGTCTCTCCAGATACTTGAGCTAGTTTCAGTTGGTAATTTCCCTAAATAAACAGGGTTTATAGGATCAGAAATATCAATAAAAGCAGTTCCATTGTCAAGACCTACTAAGGCAAATTCATCTCCGTTATCTGGGTCTGTCCAGCCCCAAGAATCATTACCTCCACCAGCATTCATATCGGATAGAGAAAAATGAGATTGTAAGTCGTAACCATTACAAGGATAGCTGCCTGCAGTTCCATTGTCACACGGTGTTTGTGCAACGGCAAAAATAGTAGCAAAAGATGCTATTAAGGGTAAAATTTTCTTTTTCATAGGGAATGTTTTTTTTAGATTTCAAAAATAGTTATTAATTATAATTTATTTTGAAATAAATAGTTAAATGTCAATAAAATACTCATTTAAACCTTGGTATTATATCTAATAATACAAAAGAAACCTGTTTTTATTAGAAAATAATAACAGGCTTCTTTTGTTATTAATCTTTAACTATCTTTTTTGTAACTAGATTGTTGATTCTAACAAAATAAATACCATTTGTAAATGAACTAACATTTACGGTGTGAGTTAAAGAAGATAAACCGCTTTCAGATAAAAGTTTTTTCCCACTTATATCATAAACTATTACACTGGTGATAATTTTATTTTTAGAATCTAAAGTTATAAAGTCATTACCCGGATTAGGATAAATTGAAAGTCCATTTGCAAATTCAAAGTCTTCGTTTGCTAACTCTTCAGCTACATTAACATTAAAAGAACATTCCGATACATTTCCTTCATCATCGGTAGATTCAAAAGTAATAGTATGAACACCAATTGCTAATTGTGTTCCGGCAATTGGGTCTTGAGTAGTTGCTGGATTTGCAGTACAGTTATCATTAACGGTTACCTCTCCACTTGTAATATAATTAGGTAGCGTATAATAAGTTTGACCAGAATCTACTTCAGTTTCTTGGTTAGACAAACAAGTTATCGTTGGAGCAGTATTATCTTCTACAGTAATAGTTGTTGAACAAGTATCTGTATTCCCTGAAGGATCGGTTACTGTAAGTATTACAGTATTAGCTCCTATATCTGAACAGTCAAAACTATTATTATCAAGAGATAAAGTAAAAGACCCACTATTATCACTAGATCCTCCATCTACTTCTGAAGCGGCAACAATCACTTGACCATTTTCGCCCAGCTCTGCCGAAAAATTTTGACATACAGCAACAGGATTTTCAACATCTATTTCAGAAGACTTCACTAAAAAGAACCCACCATTAATATCGCTTATTACAATATTTCCACTACCAAAATAAGGGTAGACATTCCAAACCCCATTAAAGTTTGCACTGTTGCTTGAAGGATAAGTATCAAAAAAACCAATTTCAGACATATTTTGATTTGGTAAATCACTAATATCTAAAACTCTTAACCCTGCTCTGTAGTTAGCTAAATAATATTTTCCATTTTTTGTGTAACCATTATGATCAATTGCAGAAGTTTCTCCATAATGTTCAAAGTGAAAAGAAGGGTTGTCCAAATCACTAACATCTAATACAATGGTTCTGGTATTAAAGCCAACGTTTTGTTCATCCAACTCATCACCAACAATAAAATAATTTCTATCTTCTGAAAGCCACCCTTGATGGGTATAACCGTCATTAGAATAACTAATATTTGAGATCAGTTGTGGGTTGCTTTTATCGGTAACATTAACAATAACGACTTCGTTTTCGTTGGCACCAAAATAAATTTCTTGCCCTGTATAGTCCGAATCAGGTCCGTCATAAACAATTATCTGAGAATCGTGTGTATAAAAACTACCAGAATATCCCCCTGCTGCAACTGGATTTAAAGGGTCTTGGATGTTTACAAAATGAGCTCCACCAGAGTAGGTGTTATCACCATTACTGTAAGCATAACCTGTTTCTTCATTAATTGCAATATTATGTGAATGTCCAAATCCTGAATAATGAGCGTCTACTGTAAAAGTTTCTGGAGGATTTGCAACATTTCGTAATCGAGTTAAATCAAAAATTTGCATTCCGTGTCCACTAGCTTCACTTACAATAAAAGCAAAATTATTATAAACCTTAATGTCTCTCCAGCTACTAGGATTAGTCTGTGTTGGAAGTTTTCCTAAATAAATAGGGTTAACAGGATCTGAAATATCGATAAAAGCAGTTCCGTTATTTAATCCCATTAAAGCATATTCTTTTCCATCTTGAGGATCGGTCCAGCCCCAAGAATCATTTCCAGAACTAGCGCTCAAGTCGTTTAAAGATAAATGAGATTGTAAATCGTATCCATTACAAGGATAAGGACCAGCCATACCGCTGTCACAAGGGGTTTGTGCAGTTGCAAGAGTAAAACTTGCAACTAAAAAGGGGAGTAATAGTTTTTTCATTTTGTTTTTTAAGTTAGATTCAATTGTACGTTAACGCAGTAATTGCAATATTAGTATAATTGTTAGAAACCACGTTTTATATTATTAAAACAATCATTTATAAAAACTCCCTAACATTTATTCCTCTTAAGTGGAATAAATATTAACTATAGGTCTTTCATTTAAGAAGATTTACTATTTTTACTTTCAATTAAAAGATGTAATCCTCTAACCAATGAAGATAAAGTTTGTAAGTGTCGTTCTATTGTTCTTTATAATAAGTTCTTGTAAAGATGAAGCTCCTAAGGTGTTACCGCCTCAAAAAATTGAAGTTTACGAAATTGTTCCAGAAACTGTACCTATACATAGAGAGTTTGTAGGGCAATTATATGGAGAAAAAGATATTCCTATTAGAGCAAGAGTTGAAGGATATTTAGAAGAAATTCATTTTAATGAAGGGACAAGAGTAAGTAAAGGGGACCTTTTATATGTAATTGATGCAGATCCATTTAAAGAAGATGTAGTTTCAAAACAAAGTATGGTAGCTCAAGCTAAAACTATTTTGGTGCAAACAGAAAGCGATTTAAATAGAATAAAACCTCTTGCTGAGATGGACGCAGTTAGTAAGCGAGAGTTAGATATGGCTCAGGCTCAGCGTGATGCTTCTATTTCATCTGTTGAAGCAGCTGAGGCAAATTTAAATATTTCTGAAATTAATTTAAGTTACACTAGAATTTTATCACCTATCGATGGTGTAATAGGAAGAACTTTAGCAAGAGAAGGTGAATTTGTAGGTAGAGATCCAAACCCAGTAATATT
>JASFZG010000042.1:0-10511 GCA_046055745.1 Flavobacteriaceae bacterium
GATCAAAAGAAAAATGTGATGGAAATCGCTCGTCAAGCAGGTGCTTTGTATGATAAATTTTCTGGGCTGATAGAAGATTTAATGGGCGTTGGGAAAAAGCTAGACGCTGCCAAAAGTGATTATTCACAAGCAATGAACAAACTTTCCAAAGGTAGAGGAAATCTAGTGGGTAGTGTTGAAAAAATTAAAAAACTCGGAGTTAAAACTAAAAAATCATTACCGGAAGCTATTCTTAAAAGAGCTGAAGAGGAAGATTAAAGTTTTACTATTTTTTTTGTAACTATTGCTGTTTCAGTTTTAATAGTTACTAAGTACATTCCACTATTAAGATTCGAAATATCAATTTGATTAGTTACTCCTGAAAAAGATTTACTCATTATTTTTTTACCCAAAATATTATAAATAGAAACCTCTGCATTAGCATTATACGGTAGTTTAATCGTTAGAAAATCATTAACAGGGTTTGGATAAAGCAATACATTAGTCAAACTATTATAGTCATTAGAAGACAATAAATAAATAGAAGATAAATCGTCTATCATGAAGAAACCATCCACAACTAAACCATCATAAGACAAATTATTATTGTGTATTATTTTAGATTCAAGGCTGTTTTCAAAAACCTCATCTACAGTGTTATTACCCTCGACAATTGTAAATCCTTCAATAAAAGTTTCAAAACCAATATAAGTCCAATCACTAAAAGATGGAACAATTATACTGTTGTTAGATATTATTTTAGTATTGTCACTTCCTCCTCTGTAACCTATTCGAATATGTAAATCAAAATCATTAACGTTTTTTACAAGAAAACTAAGTTCTGCAAAAGCATCAAAAAAGCCAATAGGATAGTTTCCAATCCAATCTTCAGAATTATTAATGATAGCCATTTCACCTAGTGGTCCATTTGAACCATCACATTCTTTTTGTAAAAAATACTCATTATAGGGAGAAGGGTTTTCATGTAGTTCATTAGTTAATAATAAAGTTGAAGAGTCGGTATTTGTCCAATATTCTGATGTTCCGTCTTCAAAATCACTCCAGCCTTGAGAATATGAAGTTGAAATAAAAAACAAAACAAAAATAATTTTTATTAAATTTTTCATAGCATTGTATTTTTATAAAGATACA
Organism: Flavobacteriaceae bacterium; assembly: GCA_046055745.1. Lineage (GTDB taxonomy): Bacteria > Bacteroidota > Bacteroidia > Flavobacteriales > Flavobacteriaceae > Marifrigoribacter. Next base: position 1,132 of record JASFZG010000042.1, read on the forward strand.
AAACTTAATTATAAAGACAATTTTGTAAATTAGCAATTAAATAGTTTTCAAATGAAAAAAGTGCTTTATAAAATATTAGCTGTAATTATTGTAATAGCTATAGCTTGGTTTACTTTTATTTATTTTGTTTCATATAGTGAAGGAACTCGCTCTGGTGAATTAATTAAAATTACTCATAAAGGGGTGCTTTTTAAAACCTGGGAAGGTGAAATAAGCCAAGGTATAAGTGGTGCTCAAATTTTTTCGTTTTCCATATTAGATAAAGACGAGCAAATCATCGAAGATTTAAAAGAATATCAAGGGAAATATGTAAAACTAAGCTATGTAGAACGTTATGCTTCTTTTGTGTTTTGGGGTGACACCAAGTATTTTATTACTGCTGTAGAACAAGATTCTTCCCCGCATTTTAATAAGTAACCTATTACTTATAAAATAATGAATGTAAGTTTAATGGTCGTTATTTGTTTTTTATCATTTTCTACATCAATGATTTTTTCAGATAAAATCTCAACATAATCTTCACCTACATATTCTGGAAGAGGCTTATACCCATATGAAACACCTCCTGTTTCTTCATTTCTAAATAAATCACTATACTCAAAATGTAATGCTTGATTTGTAATTTCTGGTCCTTCAGATTCTTCAAAACTCCCTAAGTAATAAGAATAAGAAAGGGTGTTTGAAAGATTAATTCTTATTTCTTTTGTTTTATAAACTGTATCATCTTCTTCTTTAGAACAAGAAACGGTAAGTATTACTAACAAAATAAAAACAATTTTTCTCATTGAAATAAACATTAATTTACTCTGTAAAAATACAAAAAAACTATTTTGAATGTCTTTAATATAAAATAATAAATAAAGTGGAATATGTTAAAAAACTCGAACTAAATTAAAACCAAAAAAGAAGTCTCCATCTGTCCAATCTCCTTGCCCTTGAACAATAAATCCCTCTTCAAACATAGCTTGCGCGTTGGTAAAATGAACTTGAAAAACGTGTCCTCCAGTTTCAATATCAGCACCGATTGAAAGAGGATTATTATAAACTGAATTACTATTACGATTTAAATGAATTCCGTAGTCTATATTTATACTTACTCTTTTTGAAATTTTGTAACGCCCTCCTAAACCAAGTGCTATTTGATTATTATCCTCATCATAGGTAACCCTAGTTCCATCTTCTAAATCAACAAAGCTTCTTGTTGCAAGGTTTTCATGAATATATGTTGGAGAAAGCAAAAACGAAAAGTTTTCAGTAAACTTCCTAGAAAATATTATTTGTGAAGTATAAACCAAACGATCCTCAAATTCTATTTTAGTATATACCTCCTCATCTAAAGACGTATTGATACTCAATAAATTATAGCCAACAATGGTTACTGGAAAACCATCTATCTCTTGTGATTTTAATCTGTATTTAGCTTGAAGTCCATACTTTTTTTGATTAGAGCTTCTTGCAGCACCAAGGTTTAACCAATCGGTGATACCATAAATAAATTTAATTTGAGTTACAGATTGATCCAATCCAAAAAAGTCATCAATTCCATTTTTCACAGTTCCAAAACGGTGAGATACAATAAAATAGAAATCTTTTTTATTAGCTAATTTGGTGGTTTCAAAATTGACAATTTTTAATGATTTAAAAGCTGAAACCACCGTTTTATCAACGACAACATCCCCTTCTAACTCATCTAAAAGATCATCTTGAGAGAATACTAAAAAAGGAATAATTAATAATAGTAAGGTTATTTTTTTCATATCTATTGGCCGAAAAATCGGGTAATTTTTAACGCTATTTAATAATGGTTGATTGATCTAATTTTACAATTTCAAAAAGGTCGTCATATCCAATACATCTTCCTTTTACAGTAATCTTATCATTAATATTTACTCCTTTAATTACTTCATCAAAGCTGCATTGCACATTATCGTCTAATGTTATTGACTTTGTATCCATTTCAGTAATTACTCCTGAAATTTGCACTGTACTATTTAAAATTTCTTCTGATTTATTATCTTTAAAAAATGAAACTAATTCGGAAGCAGAAACAGTAACTTTTGCTTCTTCCGATTGAATATCTCTATGATCTTGATACATATAATTATAGGCGAAATATCCGCCTGTAATCACTAAAACAAGCGCTATCAATAACTTAGTTTGCTTTTTCATAATTAAGAGTTTTAAGATTTACCTTTTAATTCGTAAGTAGCAGAAACATTAATTTCTTCAGCAATTTTACTGCTTACAACACTTGGGATTTCAATATCAAAATCGCCAGGTTTTAACACAAAGTTTGTAGATAAATAAACTACTCCATCTACCATTCTAATAGTAGCAGGAACTTCAATATTTTTATCTACACCGTGCATATTCACAACACCTTTTATAGTATAAGATTTTTCAGTTTCAGATAAGTCTGAAATATTAAAATCTGAAATAGTCCCTCTAAAAGTTGTCTTTGGGAATTTTGAAGATTCTGCATAATTTTCATTAAAATGCTCTTCCATTAATGCAACTTTAAATCGAAATCCCTTCATTAAAGCTAAACTTGCAAATTCTCCATTGTTTTTTAAAATAGCACTTACTGCAGAATGTTTTGCTTTTACTTCTTCAAATGAAGGAACAGATGCTTCAAAATTGATTTCTCCAGTTTTAGTAATAAATTTTTCTTGTGCAGTTAACACACTAAAAACACTAAAGAAAAACACGATTGTAATGATTGATTTTTTCATAATATATTAATTTGATTAGTTTTCTAAAAGTCCGTCATCATTCCACTTAATAATTAAATCTATTGATGATTGTGGTAAACGTGGCCCACCTAAAGGCATTAGCCCGTTTTCCCCTTCATTTTTATTAATTTTATTTAATAAATCTCTGTTTAATATTGCTTCTTTTACGTTATCATAAATGGTCAAAGGCATTGGTGCTCCATTTTGTGGTGGATTGCTATGACAAGCCAAACAAGCACCATCAATTATAGGTTTTACATCTAGATAAGTTACAATTTCTGGTATAGGATCCGTTTCTTCTTCAATATCATCGTAGGTGTTTTGAGAACAGCTTGATAATGACAAAATCAAAACCAGATTGGCAAGTATTAGGAATGTATTTTTTTTCATAATTAGTGATTCATTTTAGTAAAGAAACAAGGTTTTATATTAAAACCCTAATTTTAATATTTATTTAGTAACTAAAAAAATCACCAAAGAAGGCTTTCTTAATATCTTCTTTGGTGAAAATTGAATATTTATAGAGCTACTTCCGTTTCAATATTAGCAATTGGCCAAACACCGGGAGCAGGGAAACTAATTCCTTTATTATCTCCACGTTCTGCATCTTGACCAAAATAATACAAAGGCCATCCTCTATAAGTTAATTGTGTTCTTCCAAAAACATCAATAGTACCAAAATCATTATTATTTAAAAGACTTGGTGTTTTATCTATCGCAAATTCAGCAATTGGCCAAACAGCATTGTTTGAAAAATCTGAATTTGTAAAATTGTTTGTATTGTTTGTATCATTAGAAAAAGTGTATAATGTTCTTCCATCAATATCTACAATATAAGCAGTTTCTCCTTCTCCAACAGTATAATCACTCATATAAACATTACCATCGTGACCTACTAATTGTGAATACACATACATTAATGAATAGTCTGGTTTTGCTACAAACCATTCTTCTCCAACATTATCACCAAATGTATCACCCGTATTTTCATCACTAATATAGTAATATAAAGGCCATCCTTTATATGTTGTTTGTTTAGCTCCATCTGTACGAGTAATTGTTTCAAAATCGGTAATATCTAATCCTTCATCTAAAATAAGGTTTTCAGTATAAAATATTGGCCATACATTTAAACATCCATTTAGGCATTCTGAAGTCTCTTTAGCATCATCAGAAAAGAAATATAATGAAATCCCTTCAGAATCTGTTAATATATCACCAAAGGTTGCGTTATTTATTAATTTCACAGTAGATGCATCAGGAGCAACAGTGGTTTCTACATTAGCAATTGGCCATACTCCAGGAGCAGGAAAACTAATTCCTTTATTATCTCCACGTTGTAAATCTTGCCCAAAATAATATAAAGGCCATCCTTTATATGTTAATTGTGTTCTACCAAATACATTAATTGTTCCGAAATCACCATCATTTAAAATACTTGGAACTTTGTCTAAATCAATTTCAGCAATTGGCCAAACTGCATTGTTCGAAAAATCTGAATTTGTAAAATTATTTGTGTTGTTTGTATCGTGACTAAAAGTATATAAAGTATTACCATTAATATCTGTTATATAAAATGTGTTTTCATTTCCTTGTGTATAACTACTTGTGTAATTATTCCCATCGTGACCTACTAATTGAGAAGTTACATACATTAATGAATAATCTGGTTTTGCAACATACCAAATATCATTTATTTTATCACCATTTGTATCTCCTGCACTTGCATCATTAGAAAAGTAATACAAAGGCCATCCTTTGTAAGTTGTTTGTTTAGTTCCATCGGTTCTTGTAATTGTTGCAAAATCGATTAATTCTAAACCAGAATCAACTGTAATATTTGCATCATAAAATACCGGCCAAATATCTAAACATCCATCTAAACATGCTGATGTTTGCTTGGTATCTTTTGAGAAGATATACAAAGTCATTCCTTCTGAATCTGTTAAAATATTTCCATGTGTAGCATTACTTGTAAGTCTTACTTTGTTGCCAACAGGCTCAATTGTTGTAGTATCATCATCACTACTACAACTTACTAAAGTTGAAATAAACGCTATCACTAGCATTAAATTTTTAATTTTTTTCATCATTCGATTATTTTTTGTTATTAATTTTAATAGTGCAAATAAACTTGCGTTTCAACAACTTACAAATACAAAATTCCTGAATCAACCTTTTTTAATACTGAATCAACTCTATTAACGTCTTAAACAAAACAATAATTTATCAAATCAACTTCTAATTAATATTTATAATTGTAATTTTATATTCTCTAATTTGTTGAAATGAAAAAACTATTTAAATGAAGAAAATTATACTTCCAATAATTCTAATTCTATTAGGAGCTACTTATTATCTAAGTTTTAATTATGTGTATTCTACAGCAGTTAATGATATTTTAAACCAGCAAGTTGAAAATTCAAAAGTACAAGCCAATTTAATTTCAAATCTATTGTATGAAAAATTAAATTCTGGAATTCCTGAAAACCAAGTAAGGGAAGAACTTCAGAAAAGTTTGGAAAAAATGTCTACTGAAAATAGTTTTATTTGTATGTTTAATGGTAATGGAAAGGAAATATGCCATCCAAATATTAGTAAAATTGGAATAACTCTAACTGAAAACAATTCGACAATAAAGTCCATTTCAAATATAGAAACCGAGTTAAATTTTAAAAAAGCCATAATAGACAGGCAAGAAACCGGTGGTTTAAGAACCTTAAAAGATTATACCGAAATTGTTTACTTAAGTCCAGTTAAAAATAAAGATTGGGTGGTAGCTTCACATTCTAACATACTTAATTATCAATCTATTTTTGATAATTTAAAAGAAAAATTGGGGTTTATATTTATTCTAATTTGGTTAAGTAGTTCACTATTAATATACTTTTTTCTTCAATATATAAACACTAAAAATCTAAAGAACATATCTGAACTAAACCGGAATACTGGAAACCAGTATTTTAATGATATAAAAGAATTAAAAAATAAAATTTCAGGAGCAGTACAACCAAAAACAAATCAAATAACCAGACTATTAGCAGATCGAGGAACAAAGTTAGCACCTATCCAATTTGACAATATTGCTTTTGTATATACTCAAAACAAAATAACTTATATTGTTGAACACAATAACAAAACGGCTAGTATTAATATCTCTCTTGATGAGCTTTTTACAATGTTTGATAAAAAACAGTTTTACAGAGCTTCACGTCAAGTAATTGTTTCTGCCAAAGCAATTGATAAAATTGAAAAATATGGAGCTACCCAATTAAAAGTTGAAACTAAACCTACTGCATCAATTGATATAATTATAAGTAAGGCAAAGCTTTCAGAATTTAAAAACTGGTTAGGTAAAAGTTAATCAATTTTTATATCATCAAACCAAACTTTAAAGTTTTCATCCTGACCATTGTGAATGGTAGAAAACTTCATTTTATTAAACGATTTAGTTTGCTCCCAAGTGGTGATTTTTGTAGGGATTATAGCCCCTCCTTTTCTATAAATCCATTCAATTATTTGGTGGTTTTCATTAAGGAAAAGCTCATAAATATCATTTGGAGAAAATCCATCATCCGATATATATTCTATCACTAATTTTGTTGATTTTATTTTATTAATAGGGGATAATTTGTCTTTGAAAACTTCATATGTATAACTTTCTTTATCCCAAGAGAGGTAATAAGGAAATAGTAACCAATAACAATCATTTACAAATTTCTTGTCTAATGAAACCTGAAGATCTCCTTTAGCATTATGATGTTTAAACACTATATTTTCACCATCAGTAACAAAAATTACCTCATTAGATTTAGGTTTCCAAATCCAATGACGAGATATTTCTATCCCGACCTTTTTAACATTAAATGTAAATTCGATAGTATTAATAGTTTCAAAATTTTTTAGGCCATAGGAACTTGAAACATTATCAATTATATGGTTTTCATTTTCCGAAAACAACATAAAAAACAACATAACAAAAAGGTAAATACTACTTAATAATTTCATCTTTATTTATTTTAAAAAACAAATTTGATTCAATAAAGTAGTTTTATCAACAAGAAAATTATGAACGGACTATAATTAGGTTTAAAATAGACAAAAGGTAACTTGAAAATAATTAATATCTCCTAAATATCACAAAATTGATAATCAAAGACAACATTAAATTATAAAGAATTACAATATTACTTACTCAAGTACATTTTCCTACGGGAGTATAAATTATAAAATTCATCGTCCTTTAAACTATCGATAAATAATATACTTTCTCCTGTACTTTTCATTTCGGGTCCTAATTGCTTATTTACATTCGGAAACTTATCAAAACTAAATACTGGTTGCTTGATTGCGTATCCTTCTAATTGAGGATTAAAATCAAAATCTGTTACCTTATTATGTCCCAACATTACTTTGGTTGCATAATTTACATAAGGTTCTCCATAAGCCTTTGATATAAAAGGAACGGTACGGGATGCTCTTGGATTGGCTTCGATAATATAAACCGTATCATTTTTAATTGCAAACTGAATATTTATCAGTCCAACCGTGTTTAAAGCCAAAGCAATATTTTTGGTATGATCTTTAATTTGCTGCATTACAAACTCTCCTAAATTGAAAGGTGGCAATGTCGCATTAGAATCTCCAGAATGAACTCCACAAGGTTCAATATGTTCCATAATTCCTATGATATACACATTTTCTCCATCACAAATAGCATCTGCTTCAGCTTCAATCGCACCATCTAAATAATGATCTAATAATAATTTGTTATCTGGCATTTTCCGAAGAATATCAACCACATGTTCTTCCAATTCATTTTTATTAATTACGATTTTCATTCCCTGTCCTCCTAAAACATAGGAAGGTCTAATCAATAATGGAAAATCCAAAACGTCTGCTAAAGCCAAAGCTTCTTCGGCAGTTTCAGCCACACCAAATTCTGGATAAGGAATATTTATATTTTTAAGTATCGTAGAAAAACTTCCTCTGTCTTCTGCTAAATCTAAAGCTTCAAAACTAGTTCCTAATACCTTAATTCCGTAGCGTTCTAATTTTTCAGCAAGCTTTAAAGCAGTTTGTCCACCTAATTGAACAATCACACCTTCTGGTTTTTCATGCTGAATAATATCGTAAATATGTTCCCAGAAAACAGGTTCAAAATATAGCTTATCAGCAACATCAAAATCAGTGGAAACAGTTTCAGGATTACAGTTAATCATGATGGTTTCGTAGCCTAATTCAGCCGCAGCCAATACTCCGTGAACACAACAATAGTCAAATTCTATCCCTTGACCAATTCTATTTGGCCCCGAACCTAACACAATAACTTTCTTTTTATCAGTAACAATACTGTCGTTTACAGAAATACGATTTCCATCGGCAGTTTCCATTTCATTTTCAAAAGTGGAATAATAATAAGGTGTTTCTGCTTTAAATTCCGCAGCACAAGTATCTACCAATTTAAAAACACGATTTATTTTTAACTCAACTCGTTTGTTATACACTTTACTTTCTACACAGCCCAACATGTGTGCTATCTGACGGTCACCATAACCTTTTTGTTTGGCTTCTAACAGTAAATCACGAGATAAAGTATCGATGGTATAATTTGAAATTTCTTTCTGAAGGTAATGCAACTCTTCATATTGTTTCAAGAACCACATGTCGATTTTTGTAATTTCGTGAATACGACTCAATGGAATTCCCATCTGAATCGCATCATAAATCACAAACACTCGATCCCAACTTGCGTGAGTTAATTTATCGATGATTTGCTCGTAATTCTTATATCCTTTTCCATCTGCCCCTATTCCATTGCGTTTAATTTCAAGGGATTGCGTTGCTTTATGTAAGGCTTCTTGAAACGAACGGCCAATTCCCATTACTTCACCAACAGATTTCATTTGAAGACCTAATGTACGATCGGATCCTTCAAATTTATCAAAATTCCAACGTGGTATTTTTACAATCACATAATCTAAAGTCGGTTCAAATAAAGCCGAAGTCGTTTTTGTAATCTGATTCTCTAATTCATCTAAATTATAACCAATCGCTAATTTTGTAGCAATTTTTGCAATTGGATAACCAGTTGCTTTTGATGCCAATGCAGAAGAACGAGAAACACGCGGATTGATTTCAATAGCAATAATATCTTCCTTTTCGTCCGGACTCACTGCAAATTGCACATTACAACCACCTGCAAAATCACCAATACTACGCATCATATGTATAGCCATATTCCGCATTTTTTGATAAGTAACATCACTTAATGTCATTGCTGGAGCAACGGTGATGGAATCTCCTGTATGAATCCCGATAGGATCCATATTTTCTATAGAACAAATAATAACAACATTATCATTTCCATCTCTAAGCAACTCTAATTCAAACTCTTTCCAGCCAATTAAAGCCTTATCAATCATCACTTCATGAATTGGAGAAATTTCCAATCCTCGTGTAAGCAATTCATCAAATTCTTCTTCTTTATGAACAAATGATGCACCAGCGCCTCCCAATGTATAAGATGCTCTAATTATTAATGGAAAGCCAAATTCCTGAGCAATTTCCTTACCTTTTAAGAAAGAGTTTGCAGTAGCTTGAGGCGCCATAGGAATTCCTATTTTTAGCATCAATTCTCTAAACTGT
>JASFZG010000043.1:0-4891 GCA_046055745.1 Flavobacteriaceae bacterium
TCAGATTTAGATGCAGCGACTTTAAATGTAATTGAAAAAGGAAAACGTAATGTTGAAATCCTTAAACAAGCACAAAACGATCCGTTTACAGTAGAAGATCAAATTGCAATTATTTATGCAGGATCTAAAAACTTACTAAACAACGTACCAGTTAAAAAAGTAAAAGAATTTGAAGCAGATTTTATCGAATTCCTTAATGCTAAACATAGAGATACATTAGATACCTTAAAAGCAGGTAAATTAACCGATGAGGTTATTAAAGTATTAACCGATGTTGCAAAAGATTTAGCTGCGAAGTATAATAACTAGTATTCAGTAAACAGTATTCAGTCGGCAGAATTAAGCTGACTGAATACTGAGAACTGAAAACTGCACACTGAAAAAAATGGCAAATTTAAAAGAAATACGTAATAGAATTGCTTCCGTATCTTCAACGATGCAGATTACCAGTGCCATGAAAATGGTTTCTGCTGCAAAATTGAAAAAAGCGCAAGATGCAATTACAACCATGCGTCCGTATGCAGATAAGCAATCTGAATTATTACAAAATTTAAGCGCAAGTTTAGATGGTGATGTTGGAAGTGCTTATACCGTACAACGCGAAGTTAAAAATGTATTATTGGTCGCTATTTCTTCTAATCGTGGATTGGCAGGAGCATTTAATTCAAATATTGTAAAAGGGTGTTATTCTTTAATTGAAGAAGAATATAAAACTGCGAAAGTAGATTTTGTAACTTTAGGAAAGAAAGCAAACGATGTGATTGAAAAAGAGCATAATGTAATTGAAAATAACATTGCTATTTTCGATGATTTAACTTTTGCTAATAATGCTGAAATTGCACAAAAATTAATGGATTTATTTACCGAAGGAACTTATGATAAGATCGTTTTGGTGTATAATAAATTCAAAAATGCTGCGACTCAAATTATAATGAAAGAACAATTTTTACCAATTGTTTCTAATGCTTCTGAAGAAACTTCGGATGCTTCAGATTATATCTTTGAGCCTTCAAAAGCAAAAATTGTAGAGGAGTTAATTCCGAAGAGTTTAAAAATGCAATTGTTCAAAGCACTTAGAGATTCGTCTGCAAGTGAACACGGAGCACGTATGACGGCAATGCACAAAGCAACCGACAACGCAACCGAATTAAGAGATGCACTTAACTTACAATACAACAAAGCAAGACAAGCTTCTATTACTAACGAGATCTTAGAGATTGTTGGTGGTGCTGAAGCATTAGCTGGATAGTAAGAAACAAAAATATTTTTATAAAAACGCCTTCTGAGAATTTCAGAAGGCATTTTTTTTTAATATCAACGTTACTATAGTAAATATTGATAATAAAATAAAAACAATCAATTTACATAATAGTGTTATTTGTTTGAAACCATCTTATTTTTGTGTCAGTAATAATTTATAAAATATATAGTATGGAAACTCAAGAACAAACAATGAATGTAATGCCAAGAATTGGAGATCAAGCTCCAGATTTCACAGCAGTTACAACAAAGGGAACAATTAAATTTTCAGATTTTGCAAAAGATAAGTGGGTGATTCTTTTTTCACATCCAGCAGATTTCACACCAGTTTGTACCACAGAAATGAGTGGTTTTGCTGAAAGAAAATCAGAATTTGAAGCACTTAACACAGAACTTTTAGGATTAAGTATTGACAGTATTCATTCTCACTTAGCTTGGGTTAACAATGTGAAAAACAATACAGGAGTTTATTTTGACTTTCCAATCATAGCTGATATTGATATGAAAGTATCTAAACTTTATGGAATGTTACAACCCAACGAAAGTGAAACTGCAGCTGTGAGAGCTGTATTTTTTATTGATCCTTCCAAGAAAATACGTTTGGTAATGTATTACCCACTAAATGTTGGTAGAAATATGGATGAAATATTAAGAGCTTTAGAAGCACTTCAAGTTTCAGATGAGCACGGAGTTGCCATGCCTCTAAATTGGAAAAAAGGAGATAAAGTAATAATTCCTCCACCAAAAAATTTAGACGAAATGAATGATAGATTAAATGATGATTCTTGTGAAAGAATTGACTTTTACCTCTGTAAAAAAGACCTATAAATAAACTAAATCAAAAAAGCTACTATTAAATTTAGTAGCTTTTTTGATTTTATCTGATATTATAACTTACAAAGTCTCCGCAAGCCATTTATAAAACTCCCGTTGCCAGATCAAACTGTTTTGATTGTTTAACACCCAATGATTTTCTTCTGGAAAGAATACCAATTTACTTTTAATTCCTTTTAATTGAGCTGCTTGAAATGCTGCTAATCCTTGTCCAATTGGCACACGATAATCTTTCCCACCTTGAATGATTAAGATAGGCGTATCCCATTTATCAACATAGGTCGTTGGATTAAATTCATTATATGCTTTCTGTGCTGCGGTATTGTTTTTATCCCAATAAGCGCCTCCTAAATCCCAATTAGGAAAAAATACTTCTTCGGTAGTTCCGTACATACTTCGCCAATCAAAAATCCCATCGTGAGAGATAAAACTTTTAAATCTTCCTTCGTGATTTCCTGCTAAATAGAATACAGAATATCCTCCATAACTAGCGCCAATACAACCTAATCTATCGGTGTCAACATAACTTTCTTTTGAAATATCATCTATTGCTGAAAGGTAATCATCCATATTTTGACCACCATAATCTTTGCTAATTTGTTCGTTCCATTCTACACCATAACCTGGCATTCCTCTTCTGTTTGGAGCAATAATTATATAACCATTAGCTGCCATTAATTGAAAATTCCAACGGAAAGAATAAAACTGACTCAAGGCTCCTTGAGGCCCACCTTGACAATATAATATGGTTGGATATTTTTTATTTGGATCAAAATCTGGGGGATAAATTACCCAAGAAAGCAAATCTTTTCCATCAGTGGCTTTGGTGATACGTTTCTCCACTTTTCCAAGGTTGGTTTTCGCATAAACCTTGTCGTTAACGTGACTTAATTGCTTCATATTTCCTGAAGTAATTTCCACAGAATATACTTCATTTGCATGATTCATATCACGTCTAATCACTGCCAATTTATCGCCAACTTCTCCTATTATGGAAGGAACATCATATTGACCTTCGGTAATTTGACGGGGTTTATTTATGATTCTTTTTGAAGAGGAGTTGATTTTAATTTCAAAAACTTGAACCGTCCCTAAAACGGGAGCTACAAAGTATATTTTCATTCCATCTTTTGCCCAAACAAAACTATTTACGGTTCCGTCCCAATCTTTGGTAAGATTAATATCTTTTCCGTTTACTCGAACAATAATATCGTTTTTATCAGATTCGTAACCATCTCGTTTCATTTGTAACCAAGCCAATTGTCCTTGAGCAGAAAATGCTGGCGAGGTGTCATAACCTTTATTATATTCGGTTAAGTTGGTGGTTTTTCCAGCAGCTAATTCATATTGAAAAATATCGGTATTGGTACTAATTGCGTAGTCGGTACCACTTGCTTTTTTAGTTACATACAAAATACTTTTACTGTCGGGAGACCATAAATAATCTTCATCACCACCAAATGGTTTTTGAGGAGAATGAAAAGGTTCTCCCTTCATAATATCAATCAATTTTCCTTTTTTATCGGAAGCAGATTGATACATAATATGACTGTAATTACCATCTTCCCAAGAATCCCAATGACGATAATTAAGTTCGTCATAGATCATTACGTTGCTATCTTTCACATCTGGATGAAAGTCAGAACCTGAAATATTTTTCAGCTTCTCGTCTTTTACTTTAATGATATATTCACCATTTGGCGAAATTGCTTTATCACTAAGGTTCATTTCTTTTTTAGTGATTTTTTTCACTTCACCGCCATTAATATCTACGGCATATTGGGTGTTGGTTTTCTTTTGAGTAGTAAAACTGTATTTTGAAACGCCAAAGATAATTTGGTTTCCATCTTGTGAAATTCCCTTTCCGCCAACCCTTCCTAATTGGATAAGTTGTTCGGGAGTCATATTGGTTTTTTGTGCCATTGTCATTATACTAATGAGTGTAAATACTAGAGTGAATGCGATTTTTTTCATATGCGTTGTTATATGCTGTGGTTTATTTAGTTCGATATTTTTTCCAAGCCTCTCTCAATTGTTTAGCAGATATAGTTAGGTTATATTCAGGTTCATTACCGTATCCACTTGCTAATAAAGGCACATAAACATTTTCTGCTAATCCACTTGGCACCACAAATTTTAAGTCAGTTTTAGGAATATCATTTTCTACAATATCAATCAATTCATCTGTGAAGGAATTCCGGATAATATGACATATCAAGCGTAAATCTGATTCTTCAAAATCCTCATTCAAAAAAGCTTCAAAAGCGATTGCAGAATACTGAACTTTAATTAGGGATTCACTTTGTTCTATTGTTGTAAAGAGAGCATTTCCAAATTTAACTCTTCTCTTTATATCTTTTTTAGATTCTTCAACCAATCTCTTTCTTTGAGCATCATTTATTTCACCAAGTTGTTCAACAAAGGTTTTTACTTTATTCAAATAAGCAGTATCTCTAATACTTTTAACAGCTCGAATAATTTTTACAGATGTTCCAATTACAGGAATTTCTTTTAGTAATTCATTTTCGATTAGAGAATCAAGTATCAATTCTCCACTTTCTTCTAATATGTTGCCAAGATTTTTTTCCATTGTATAGAACAAAGATATAATAATGCTTCTTATAACTGTTTCAGAAGAGGTTTTTCTATTTATGAAATAGGTGCTTTAATACACTTTTCCGTCAAAATAATCTCTAGCAATACCTTCTCTAAAATCGGGATGAGCAATTTCAGTCAATGCTTTTACACGTTGTTTGATTGTTTTTCCGTAGAGATTCGCAACACCATATTCCGTTAC
>JASFZG010000044.1:0-5278 GCA_046055745.1 Flavobacteriaceae bacterium
CTACTATTATGATAAAGCAGAAATAGATATTATCGCACAAAAAGAACCTAAAACATTAGTAATTGTAGAAGTAAAAACTAGAAATAGTGATTTTTTTGGGGATCCTCAAGATTTTGTAAAACCTGCTAAAATAAAATTATTGGTAAAAGCAGCCAACGAATATGTGATTTCAAACGATTTAAATGTAGAGGTTCGATTTGATATTGTCGCGATCATTAAAAATAAATCCATCGAGAAAATTGAACACCTAGAAGACGCGTTTTATCACTTTTAGAATCTCAAATAATTACTAGTTTTCTTCCAAATATGTTTTTAATTCTTCTAAATTTTCAGGTTTAGCAAGAAACTTCTTGTCTTTATCCAACACAAAATATGTTGGAGTACTATTAAGTCCATAGTCTAAAACAACTTTACTATCCCATTTTTTAAGTTTAATGATATTTAAAAACTCAGGATATTTTTTTGTTTCTTTTTGCCAGTTGGTTGGTTCATCTTCAAGGCCAATTGCAACAACTTTGTATTTTGTACTATTTAAGGGTTTAATAAACTGTTGTAATTGCGGAATTTGCTTTAAACAATGAGAACAAGTACTACTCCAAAATACAAGAATGTAGTTTTCTGCAACAGCAAGCTCGCTTAATCTATGGGTTTTTGTAGTTCCGTTTTCTGTGGTTTCCCAAGTAAAATCGGGTGCTGTATTGCCAATCGATAAATTTCTGAATTGAACTAATTTATCTGCCAATTGCTGGTCTTTTTGTTCTGCTGCAAATGGGATTAAATATTTTTCAGCTAAATAATTTGCATTATCAACGAATTTATATAACACTAGTTTGTCCCATAAATCGGATAAAAACATTTTTTTAAAATTAACTTCAGAGTTTACTAAATAACTGTATATTTTATCAATATTCTTGTTATAGGTGTCGTTTTTTGAAAGTCCTTCTTTTTGAGAACCTAAAATGTAACTAATAGTTCTATCAATTAAAAAACGGGAGCTTTGCAAAACGGTATTGTTAAAATCTATATTTGTAAAAAGGGAGTTTTTTATATGATTTTTATAATCCGTATATTTCTCGAATGTTGAAGGAATGTAGGGTCTATCAGCAACAATAAATTCATAAGCTAAGGTTCCTTTTGATTCTTTTTCATACAAATTTTGAATTTCTTTTTGACTATTAAAAAACGTCATTAATTCTGAACTGTTTGTTTTCTTTTTAGCATAAAATTCACCAATTTGAGTATTAATAAGGTTCATATCATGGTGGTAACTTGAAAGTATTTTATTTACTTCGGAAGTTTGAAATTCTAGACCTTTTTCTACACTAAAAGTCAACTCAATGTTTTCTTTTCCATCATAAATAACATCAAAATTAAATTCGTATTGAGGAATTGCATACACCAAACTGTAAATTCCAGGTGGAGCTTTTTCACCTAAATTAAATACTACTTTTCCATCTTCAATTTTTCCTTGGCCCCCATAAATATTAGATGTTGGTGTATTTTTATAAAGGATTGCCCATTTAAAATCTTTAGCTGGTGAAAAAGTTGCTTTTATTTTATTTTGCGAAAACAAAAAAAATGGAAAAACAATAAATAAAATTAATATAGTTCTAATATTTTTCATAATTAAATTTTTATACCAATTAATAATTGATAGTATTTAACGAATGTAGTGCTTTGTTAATTGTTGTAATTTTTTCAAATGTAATAATTAATCGCAAGCCATTACGAGTGTTTTTTTCTTTTATAGTTGCAATTTCTGGATGATTTTGAACAAACTGAATCACTTTTCCAAACACAGCACTTTGATAAAACGAACTTTCCTGATCAGCAACAAAATATCCAATCATTCTGTTTTTCTTCATAATTACACGTTCTAAACCTAATGAAATTGCCAACCATTTTATACGAACACTATCCAATAAGTCCACCGCTTCAATAGGCAATTCACCAAAACGATCTATTAAATTGGCTTCGTATTTTTGAAGTGCTGCTTCGGTTTTAAGTTCTCCTAATTTATTATAAAGATTCAATCGTTCCGTAATATTATTCACATAATCATCTGGAAATAATAATTCGAAATCAGTATCAATAACTGTTTCTTTTACAAAGTCTTTTAGTTCGTGTTCAGTGCCTTCGTAAAGCTCTTTAAATTCTTTTTCCTTTAATTCATCTATCGCTTCCGCAAGGATTTTCTGGTAGGTTTCAAAACCGATTTCATTGATAAATCCACTTTGCTCTCCTCCTAATAAATCTCCTGCTCCCCGAATCTCTAAATCTTTCATGGCGATATTAAGCCCGCTTCCCAAATCGCTAAACTGCTCTAATGCCTGAATCCGTTTTCGCGCATCATCGGTCATTGCAGAATAGGGTGGCGTTATAAAATAACAGAAAGCTTTTTTGTTGCTTCGTCCTACACGTCCACGCATTTGATGAAGGTCTGAAAGTCCAAAATTATTCGCATTATTTATAAACATCGTATTGGCATTAGGAACGTCCAATCCACTTTCAATAATCGTGGTTGAAACCAATACATCAAACTCATTATTCATAAATGACAACATTAATGATTCGAGTTTTCTCCCTTCCATTTGTCCGTGACCAATTCCAATTTTTGCATCTGGAACCAAACGTTGAATCATTCCAGCTACTTCCTTGATATTTTCAATGCGATTATGAACAAAAAACACTTGACCGTTTCTTGAAATTTCATAGCGAATTGCATCCCGAATTATTTCTTCGGAAAAACGCACCACTTGTGTATCTACAGGGTATCTGTTAGGAGGAGGTGTACTAATAAGTGACAAATCACGAGCCGCCATCAAGCTAAACTGAAGCGTCCTAGGAATAGGAGTTGCCGTTAACGTAAGGGTATCTACATTTTGCTTTATAGTCTTGAGTTTGTCTTTTACTGCGACTCCAAATTTTTGTTCTTCATCGATAATTAACAGCCCTAAATCTTTAAATTCTACCGCTTTATTTACCAGTTGATGCGTCCCGATAACAATATCTAAACGACCATTTTTTAAACGTTCCAACACCGAGTTTCGTTGTTTGGTAGTTCTAAAACGATTGAGATAATCTACGTTTACGGGCATTTCTGCCAAACGCTCTGTAAAGGTTTTAAAATGCTGAAAAGCCAAGATAGTAGTTGGCACTAAAATCGCTACTTGTTTTCCGTTATCTACGGCTTTAAAAGCAGCTCTAATTGCCACTTCTGTTTTACCGAAACCTACGTCACCACAGACCAAACGATCCATTGGGCGTTCGTTTTCCATATCGCGTTTTACATCTGCTGTGGAGGTTACTTGATCAGGTGTGTCTTCGTAAATAAAAGAGGATTCTAACTCCAATTGCAAATACGAATCTGGATCGAAAGCAAAGCCTTTTTGGGTTCTACGTTTGGCGTATAACTCAATTAAATTAAAGGCGATTTCTTTAACCCGTTTCTTTGTTTTTTGTTTTAATTTTTTCCAAGCTCCAGACCCTAGTTTATACACCTTTGGCGTGGTACCATCTTTACCGTTGTACTTGGATATTTTATGAAGCGAATGAATGCTGAGATACAAAATATCACGTTCACCATAAATTAATTTAATAGCTTCTTGTATTTTTCCTTCTACATCTATTTTTTGAAGCCCTCCAAATCGTCCAATTCCGTGATCGATATGCGTTACATAATCTCCCACTTCCAAATTGGTCAATTCCTTTAAAGTAATAGCCTGTTTTTTGGCATAACCATTTTTTAATTGAAACTTATGATAGCGTTCAAAAATCTGATGATCGGTATAGCAAACATTTTTTTGATCGTTGTCAATAAATCCTTGATATAAAGGAAAAACAACCGTTTCAAATTGATCTACATGTTGTTCGTTATCCTCAAAAATATCGTGAAAACGCTGGGCTTGTTTATCACTACTACAGAAAATATAGTTTTTAAAACCTTCCTTGGAGTTTTTATTAAGATTATCGATTAGTAAATCGAATTTCTTATTAAAAGAAGGTTGAGGTTTTGTCTGAAAGTTGATGGCCTCGGAAGTGTTTTCAGAAGTATTATTAAGTAATTGAACTCGAGTAAAATCTTCCAATTCTTTTTTTAATAATTCAGAAGAACAAAATATTTCGGAAGGTTTGCTTCTTTTTACTTCGGTTTCAAAGGATTCAAAAGCTTGTGTAGCTTGCTGAAATAATTTATCTATTCCAGCAAATAAAATGTCTTCATTTTTATAGAAGATTACTGTTTTTGAAGCGATGTATTTTAAGAAACTTGTACGTTTCTCTTCCATCATTTTATTTTCCATATTCGGAATGATGGAAATCTTTTTGATAGGCTCGGTAGAGAGTTGTGTTTCAACATCGAAACTGCGAATGCTTTCTACATCGTCGCCAAAAAACTCGATACGATATGGCTCGTCATTACTAAATGAAAACACATCTAAAATCCCACCACGAACCGAAAATTCACCAGGTTCAGTAACAAAATCTACTCGTTTAAAGTTGTATTCAAAAAGGACTTCGTTAACAAAATCGATGGATAGATCATCACCAACACTAATTTTTAAAGTGTGTTTTTCGAGTTCTCTTCGGGTAACCACTTTTTCGAATAATGCTTCAGGATAACTAACTATAATTGCAGGTTTTTTACGAGAATTAATTCGGCTTAAAACCTCTGCTCTAAGTAATACATTGGCATTGTCGGTTTCTTCAATTTGATAAGGTCTTCTGTAAGATCCTGGATAAAAAAGCACATTTTTTTCGCTTATTAAATTTTCTAAATCATTGAGGTGATAGGCAGCTTCTTCTTTATTATTCAAAATGATTAAAAAAGGTTTGTCGGCAGTTTTAAAAACTTCAGAAATAACGATTGGAAAAGAGGAACCAATTAAGTCAGAAATGATTGTTTTATTTTCAGAGTTTGGTCGTTGAGCGGAGTCGAAACGGGCAATAGTTCCCCCTAGTTTTCTAGTATTAGAAGACTTTGCAAAAAGTGACGAAACCAATGTTTTACTCATTTTGGCAAAGGTAGTATTTCTAGTAATTTTTTTGTAATAACTAGAATTAAATTTAAAGGATTTTAAAGATAGATAATAACGTTTATTAAAATCTACTGATATGATTTTTAATTTTAACGTTTAAAAAAATAAAGTAAAAAACCTATTATTAGGAGTATATGTAGGACAAACAACATAAAACAACGTATTTAGTCATAATTAAATGTTAATTTTATTTGTTTATATGTTTTTTTTTTTTATAGATTTGAACTTGTTAACAAGTAAAC
>JASFZG010000045.1:0-4448 GCA_046055745.1 Flavobacteriaceae bacterium
GGCTAGAAATGATTTAAGCCGAAACACAAAAAATGTGACGGTAGAGAAACTAAGTGAGATTCAGTTTTACTCACACGTCATTCATATGGTGAGTAAAGTAACGGGAGAATTATCGGAAGATTCCGACAATATAAAAGTGTTTTACGATAGTTTCCCGGCTGGAACTTTATCCGGAGCACCAAAACACAAAGCAATGACATTAATTGACAAATACGAAAACGGAAAACGTAATTTTTACGGTGGAGCGATTGGTTATATTGGCTTTAATGGCGATGTTAATATGGCGATTATGATTCGTACATTTTTAAGTAAAAATAATAATTTAATTTATCAAGCTGGTGCCGGGATTGTTGTAAACAGTAAGCCAGAAAGTGAACGAAAAGAAATAGATAATAAAATTGGAGCTTTGCGAAAAGCTATCAAAATAGCAGAAGAAATATGAAAAAGTTAAAAATAGTTGTCATCGATAATTACGATTCCTTTACCTATAATTTGGTTCATATTTTAGAGGAATTAGAAACCGAAGTTACCATCATTCGCAATGATCAATTTTATATGGAGGATTTGGAAGAGTACGATAAGATTATGATTTCTCCTGGTCCTGGAATTCCTTCAGAAGCAGGACTTACCAAACAAGTAATTACAACCTACGCTGGTAAAATTCCAATTTTAGGAATCTGTTTAGGGCACCAAGCCATCGCCGATTGTTTTGGTGGTGAATTGGATAATCTAACAGAAGTATTTCATGGAGTTAGTACAGATATTACGATTGAAAAGGACTATATTTTTAAAGATTTTCCTTCAACCATTCAAGTGGGAAGATACCATAGTTGGGCAGTTGCCAAAAATCTCCCAGATAGTTTAGAGTCTATTGCTGTAGATGAACACAATATCAATATGGCATTACGACATAAAACTTTAGACCTGCGAGGATTACAATTTCATCCAGAAAGTGTATTGACTCCAATGGGTTTTCAAATGATCAAAAACTGGGTTGAACATAAATAGTTTACAATGAAAAAAGTATTAGAATCATTACATAATCATCACGTATTAAACCGAAATGAAGCCAAAGAATTACTGACAACCATTAGTCATGGTGTTTTTAATTCGAGTCAGATAGCAAGTTTTTTAACCATTTATTTAATGCGAAAAATTACTATCGAAGAACTAGCAGGTTTTAGAGATGCTTTATTAGAACTCTGTATTCCTGTGGGTCTTTCTGCTTATGATCCCATAGATTTATGCGGAACGGGTGGCGATGGAAAAAACACCTTTAATATTTCAACTTTGGCATCTTTTGTAGTTGCTGGAGCTGGTGTAAAGGTTGCCAAACACGGAAATTATGGAGTAAGTTCTATGAGTGGATCTTCCAATGTAATGGAAAAATTAGGTTATCAATTTACCAACAATTTAGATAAGATTAAAAAGCAAATTGAAGAATCAAATATCTGTTTTTTACATGCTCCTTTGTTTCATCCAGCTATGAAATTGGTTGCTCCAATTAGAAAGGAACTCGGAGTAAAAACCTTCTTCAATATGTTGGGGCCTATGGTAAATCCTGCAAAACCAAACAAGCAAATTGTGGGTGTTTATTCTTTGGAATTATTGCGACTATACAAATATTTATATCAGCAATCCGATAAAAAATATTCTATTATTTATTCTTTAGATGGATATGATGAAATTTCATTAACAAGCAATTTCAGGTTGGTTTCAAACACAGAAGACAGTTTAAAAACACCTGAAGATTATTTTAATTCTCCTTTAAAACAAGAACAATTATTTGGCGGAAATTCAGTGAAAGAATCTGCAAAAATATTTACAAAAATTATTTCAGGAAAAGGAACCGAAGCTCAAAACAATGTGGTGATTGCTAATGCTGCAACTGCCATTCAAGTTTCCACAGGAAAATCGTTGGAAGATTCTTTTGAAGCTGCCAAGGAATCTTTAAATTCTGGAAATGCAATGGTTTCCTTAAAAAAACTAATCGCTATATGAACATTCTAGAAAAAATAATCGCTCATAAATATGTAGAAATTTCTGAAAATAAAAAGCGCATTTCTATAAAGGACTTAGAGCAATCTGCTTTTATGGATAAAAAGGTAATCTCTATGAAAGAAAATCTGCTTTCCAGAAACAAATCTGGAATCATAGCAGAAATCAAACGAAAATCCCCAAGTAAAGGAATCATAAATCCCAATGCAGATATTATACAAATAAGCAAAGGTTATGAAAATGCTGGTGTTAGCGGAATCTCCGTATTAACAGACAGCAATTATTTTGGAGGTTCCGATGAAGATTTTAAAATGGTTAGAAAATACAATTCTTGCCCAATGCTTCGGAAAGATTTTATGGTAGATGGATATCAAATTCTAGAAGCAAAAGCAATGGGTGCAGATATTATTTTATTAATCGCTGCAGGAATTGACGCCAAAAAATGCAATGAATTAGCAATTTTCGCAAAGTCCTTAGGTTTGGAAACGTTGCTTGAAATTCATAATGCAAATGAGTTCCATTCACATTACAATCAACACATAACCATCGTTGGCGTTAATAATCGAAATCTAGAAACATTTAAAGTTTCTACCAATATTTCAAAAGAATTAGCCGAAGTTATCCCTTCAGAAATCACAAAGATTAGTGAAAGTGGTATCAGCAATCCTGAAACAGTAATTGAAATGAGAAAATATGGTTATCAAGGATTTTTAATGGGAGAAGCTTTTATGAAAACTGCTGCGCCAGAATTGGCTTGTCAAGAATTTATCAATCAAATTTCTTAGCGATGAAGTTAAAAGTCTGCGGAATGAAATACGATAAAAACATCCAAGAATTAGGAGCACTCCTCCCCGATTATATGGGTTTTATTTTTTATGAAAAATCTTCACGTTTTATTAGAAACGAGCTCTCTGAAAGCACTTTAAATGAACTCCCAACATCGATAAAAAAAGTAGGTGTTTTTGTGAATGCAACTTTAGAATATGTATTATCCAATGTAGAAAAATATAACTTAGATTTCGCACAACTTCACGGAAATGAAACTGTTGAATATTGCGAGTACTTAAAACAAAAAGGAATACAAATTATCAAAGGTTTTCAAATTTCAGATGAGTTTGATTTTAATCAATTAGAAGTATATAAAAAGTATGTTTCTTATTTTTTATTCGATACTAAAAGTGAGTCTTATGGAGGTTCTGGTAAAAAGTTTAATTGGAAAATCCTTCAAGATTACGATAATGAAGTTCCTATATTTTTAAGTGGTGGAATATCCTTCGAAGATGCTTCAGAAATAAAAAACAATCCTATTTTAAAAAATATAAAAATAGAATGTATAGACATTAACAGTCGGTTTGAAACTGCTCCAGCAAAAAAGAACATTCCGTTAATTTCAGAATTTAAAAAACAATTACAAAATGAACTATAATGTAGATAAAGAAGGATTTTACGGAGAATATGGTGGTGCATATATTCCAGAATTATTACACCCAAATGTAGAAGAACTAAAATTAAAATACTTGGATTTAATCCAATCCTCAAGTTTTCAGAAAGAATTCAAAAGCCTCTTAAAAGACTATGTAGGCAGACCTTCACCTCTATATTTTTCAGAACGATTAAGCGAAAAATATGGCTTTCAGATTTATCTTAAAAGAGAAGATTTAAACCATACCGGAGCACATAAAATCAATAATACTTTAGGGCAAATTCTGTTAGCTGAAAAGTTAGGCAAAAAACGAATTATTGCCGAAACTGGAGCCGGTCAACACGGCGTGGCAACCGCAACTGTTTGTGCATTAAAGGGACTCAAATGCATCGTTTATATGGGTGCAAAAGATATTGAACGTCAAAAACCAAATGTAGAACGAATGAAAATGTTGGGCGCAAAAGTAGTGCCTGTTCACAGTGGTAGTAAGACTTTAAAAGATGCGACCAATGAGGTAATTCGTGATTGGATCAATCATCCTGAGGAAACTCATTACATCATCGGTTCGGTGGTGGGACCTCACCCTTATCCAGATATGGTGGCGATATTCCAATCGGTGATTAGTGAAGAAATTAAAAATCAAATGAAGGGGAATCCCGATTATATCATAGCTTGTGTTGGCGGTGGTAGTAATGCGATGGGAGCTTATTATCATTTTTTAGACGACAAAGAGGTGAAATTAATTGGTGTGGAAGCTGCTGGTGAAGGAGTAAACACCAACAAAACGGCAGCGACTATTGCTTTAGGAAAACCCGGAGTTTTACACGCGAGTTATTCCTATTTAATTCAAGATGAAGATGGACAAATCATAGAACCACACAGTATTTCTGCAGGTTTGGATTATCCCGGAATTGGACCTGCACATTCCTTTTACAACGATGTAAAACGAGTTAAATATGTTAGTATTACAGATGAAGAAGCCTTGGAAGCAGGATTAGAACTCAGTAAAATTGAAGGGATTATTCCT
>JASFZG010000046.1:0-4814 GCA_046055745.1 Flavobacteriaceae bacterium
AATATGTTAGCTCAAAAGGGATTGAAAGCCGATGCGAAGTCAAAAAAACATATTAAAACCTATATAGCTCACTTATATCAAAATCGAAATAAATTCTTTGGTAATGCGCGTTCCATCCGGAAATTGGTTGAAAAAGCGTATCGGAATCAGGAGTTACGAATGTCAAATTTAGAAAAAGCAAAACGGACTAAAAAAGTTATGGGAACTTTAGTCTTGGAAGATGTGCTAGAATTTAATGTTAGTAAAATTGAAATTAATAAACGAAAAAGTGTGGGGTATAAGTAGGAGTAATTCTGTGAAAGTTTATTGTGTGTTTTTATAATAAGAATGTTTAATTAATATATAATTATGTTTGAAAATTTATCAATTGGACTTGATATTGCCACCGCATTATCTGTCATCACTGCAGCAACTGCATTTATTTGGAATTCTATTATTTCAAAAAGGAATGAATTAAATGAAAGAAAAAAAGCAATTATTCAAACTCAAGTGTTTAAAGTTACAGATAGAATTTTAGAAGAATCATCAGAAATACTTTATGAAGAAACAAATAGAATTAGAAATATTGTAAGAGGAGGAGTAACCGAAGTGAATTTAGAACCGTGGAAAGAAATGATATTAAAAATTCCTAATTCATTTAGACAATTAATCCCAATTGATGATGCTTATTGTGGCGACGGGAGGTTTAAAAAATTATTCATTGAATTCTATAAAGATATGGATGATTTTACATTATACTTTTTGAGTATTATTGAAAGTGGAGAATCATGGAATTTTGAATCTGTAATGGATATTCCAAATGAAATTACACTAAAATATATTACAAAACTCTATCAAGAAAGTGAAGAATTTATTGAGAAATTATAAAATCACCTTTTGATAATATTATTTTAATAATTTATTGAATTTAATAGATTCGTATCAATAGCTGCTTTTTCAGGTTCCCCCAAAGCATTATAAACCTTAATTCTTGTTTGTAGTGCAAATATATCCTTGTCATCAATATCAAGAACAGTATTACAATCTTCAAGAGCTTTTTCAAGCATGTTAAGTTCTAGAAAAGCTTCCGCTCTTTTATGAAGAAACATTTTGTTGTCGGGTTCTAAGTTAACAGCAATGTCTAAATCGATTAATGCTTTTCTTGGGTTTCCATGCTCTAAAACTAAATCACCTCTGCAATAGTAAAAGAATCCTTTATGATCGTCAAGTTCAATAGCCTTATTAAAATCTTTTATGGCTAATTTTAAATGACCATTATATTTATGTGTATTTCCTCTTTCGCAATAAGACCATTCGTTATTTGGAAATAATTTGAGATGAGCGGTACATTTAGCAATGTTTTCTAAATATGTTTCTTCTTTATTAGCTATTGATAATAGGTTGTTTTTTTCAAAGAAAACTTGCCATGAAGGTTCTATGTCGTCAGGTAATAGTGCAGGAAAACCGTCACTTTCAATATAATATCCTAAAAAAGTATTAAAACCTCTTGCGATTTTTGTGCATTGGTACTTTCCTGAAACCTTTACACTAGAAAAAACTGGAGAATCATTAGTTAAACCTTTATTGGAAACCGTAAATATTATATTATGAGCTGGCCCTGGGGTTTCACAAATAGGAATAATAGGATAAAGACCATTAAAATCTTCATCAAACAACCAATTTTCTAATCTTAAATCCCTGTATTTTTCTATTAACTCATTTAAGTTATAAAAATAAAAACTACTCCATTTTGGTCCATCTGGCTCCCACTGAGTCATATCTATATAAAACGTTTCTTCAAATTCTAAAATCATTCCGCCATTAAAACGCTCTAAGAATTGAATGTAAGCTTCAGATAAAATAATCCCATAAGCTTTTCCAAATGTTTCAATTTCATCACGTTTAATTCTAATATTGAAGTTGTATTTTGGAGTACCTTGATATACTCTTTTTTCAAGCTTTATAATATTTGAAAATCGTTCTTCCACATAAATTGAATAAGTTACTAATTTAATCATTATCTCTTATAATATAAAGGATTAAATAAGATTAAAAATCAATTAATTAGAACGAAAAAAGACGTAAATTTATACTGATAAATTGAATTATATGACTACACTAAAAATTCAAAATATTGTTTGTCCTCATTGCCAAAATAAGATGTACACAATTGGTGTAATGTCTTTTATTATTAGAAACTCTGAAGTGTTTTCTGATGGAAAAATTATTAGTGATCCACCAAGACCTAAAGAGCAAAATATTTTAATTTGTAGTAATTGCTACGAAGCATTTTGGAAAGAAGATGCAATTTCTGAAGATGAAAATTCAGAGACTCAATTGGGTAACCTTCCTGAAGCAAATGGTGTAAATGATTTGTTTCCAAGATTTGAATCTGATTATAAAATTAAAATCACCAATTATTATAATGAGTTATTGTTAAATGGTTTCGCAAAAACCGAAAAAAAGGAAGTATACCTAAGGTTAGAATTATGGAGATCTTTAAATGATTTTGTGAGATATAATAACGAATCAATTCCTTCTCAGTTTAAAGTTTTGTTTAATAGTAACCTAAAACGATTATTAGAAGTTTATAAACCTTTACGTGAAGAAGAAAAGTTACTACAAATAGAAATGTATCGAGAACTTGGTGAGTTTAATAAAGCCTTTCAGTTTATAGAATTAATTAGCAGGAGTGAAGATAATCAAGCCTTCTTGCTTATTAAAAATGCTGTTGAAAAAAATAACGCCACTGTATTTAAATTATAAAACTTTTAAAACAAAACCCTCGATAAACATATTGTCTAACGAGGGTTTCAAAACTAACCAACCAAAATTTTATAAACCTCTACTTCTTGTTGAAGCTGTTCTTTTTGAACCTGAAGAAGGTTTATTATTCTTTGTAGTGCTTCTAGTATTATTTGAAGCAACTGCTTTTCGAGAATTACTTTTATAAGAATTACTTCTTGTATTATTTACCTTTTTTCTGTTATTAGTAGTCGAAACAGTTCTTTTAGAATTACTTCTAGAATTAGTATTTGCTACTTTATTATTAGATTTATAGGAAACCTTTCTTGAGGTAGTATTGTTTGACGAATTATTATATCTAAAACTATTATTCTCTTTGGTTCTGTTACTAGCATAACTTCTTTTTGAAGTTGATTTGCCTCTTGAACTTGAAACATTATCTCTGTTGTTTCTACTGTTTGAAGAATTTCTTCTTTCAGATTTATAATCTGAATTTACAGCAGTTCTTCCGTTTTTATAATGAACACGACTTCCTGGTTTGTTAAAACTTCTTCTTCCATTAGTGTAAGCTATATTGCTTCTCCCTCTGTTAGAATAATAGTTAGAATGTATATTATAATCGTATCGTGTTGGTTGGTAATATCTTCGGTAAGGGTAGTTATAAACTACACAACTTGCATAGATTGGACGTACATAATAGGAGTGCCAAGGTCTATATACATAGTAATAGTTGTATGGATTTATATAGCCCATTGTGTAAGCAAAATATCCGTAATTGTTATAATAAACTTGTAATCCACCAACGCGAACAATACGACTATTATAATACCTAATATCTACAGAGCCTGCTTGTGCAATTCGCCCGAATTCATCATAGTAAATTGGAATATCTTCTACTTGAATTACCGCTCCGTAATCATCATATTGCACATACATATCGTAATTATACCCCGAATTATAACTAATATTTACATTAGGAGAACTAATGATCAAACTAGAATTGCTTCCATTGTAATTTCCTAAATAGGTGAAATCGAATTGTCCATCTGGATAAATTGAAAACTCCACATTTTGTTCTGTGAAAATATATGATTTACCATAACCGTTTCCATAGTAATTATTGTTTTGTTCTTCTGAAGCTATTACTGAAAATATACTTACAAAGAAAATTCCGATTGCTAGTGTGATTGATTTTTTCATAATTCAAATTTTAGGTTAAACATTTCTTTTGATTGTTCAATGTTATATTACCAACGACCGTGCCACAAATTATAAACTCAATGAATACAGCAATTCACAATGGTTTTTTTAATTTGTATTAAAGGAGTTAATTATTTAGACTTTAGAAAAGGCTATAAGTTTAAAAAAAAATCCGCTTTCAGAATAAACCTGAAAACGGATTTTAAAAACTAACCAACCAAAATATTTATATGAAAAGTATTAATATTACTTTACGGAAATACAATTTGCAATCACCGTGCCACAAAAATAACCTTCTGTTGGTTTATGATTTATTTAACAATGAATTTTTCAGTTTTGATAAGTTTATCATTGCTAAATATTTGATAAAAATAAAGTCCTGATGCATAATTCATATTATCAATTATTAAGTATTTAGAAACATTTTTGTCCCTAATTAACCTACCATTAATAGTATAGATTTTAACTTTATTGATTTCTAATTCTTCTGGAAATTGTAAAATGGATCTTTGTACAACCGGGTTTGGATAAAGAATAATTTGTTCTTTAAATGAATCTGCTATACCTAAAGTTGTATTATCACAGGATGTTGCTTCATTAAAGAAATATGTTTCACCACCTGTTGTAAAGCAAACAAGAAGCGAGCCACCCGTAATATCAATTACTTCCCAAATTAAATCAAATCCAGTAATGTTACCAATTCCTTCAATCCATTGATAGTTGGTGTAAAAACCATATTCATTAAATGTAATTACTTTTCTTTCTTCACCTGCAATAATTATATAATCAACTTGAATTACAGTTAAATCATCATAAGGATATCCTCCATAGTATTGATTACAAAAAGGATCATCATTATAAGCACTATCAAAAACTGAAAAAACATCACC